>JAKBCO010000057.1 GCA_021807785.1 Pseudomonadota bacterium | reverse complement strand
TGCGGGTGCGGGAGGTGGCGCGCGACAAGCGCCACAACCACGACAAGCGGCCGGTCTGGCTGGGACCCCACCTCAAGCCGCCCGAACTCCAGCCGATCCCGTATTCGTTCCGAGGGTGAGGGGGGGGGCAGACGCCAAGCAAAAACGCACGCCCGTAACGTTACGACATCATAACAATACCTCTACTTATCCGGCACCTTCTCCCCCGGAAACGTCCCCCAGAAATCCCGCCGCCGCATCCACCCGCGCCGTCCGCCCGCCTCCACCCGGCACCACAGACTCCCCGCACCGCAGCGCAGCAGCCGCAGAATCACCCCCGGATCGACGATCGCCACCACCCGCCCGGCCGCCTCCGGCGTCGCCCGCAGCCGGTGCCTGGTCCCGGTCACGATCCCGTCGCGCCGCCCCTTCAAGGTCGCCTCGTGCATCCAGCCCCGCGCCCCATCCGGCGTCAGCACCAGCCGCCAGAGCTGGAACTCGCGCTCGATCTCCACCGGCATCCCGAGCCGCCGATAGACCCAGCGCACCGGATAGCGGAACCCGGGGCCGGCGCGCAGATACACCTCGTCGCTGCGCAGGCTGGCGAAGCGGGGCAGCGGCAGCCCGGTCACGGTGCCGATATCGGCCGGATGCGGCTTCGGCGCCGGCCGGGGCTTCACCGCCGGCACCGGCACCGGCGCCGCCACCGCGGGGCCGGGCGGCACCGGCGGCAGCGGCAGCCACCGCATCGGACGCGGCACCGGACGCCCCACCGGACGCCCCACTGGCCGCCCCAGCCGTCGCACCGCCGTCCGCGGCGCCGCCCGCACCCGCACCTGCTGGCGCGGCGGCGGCGGGACGTCCCGCGGCGGCAGCCGCAGCACCTGCCCCCAGGCCGGGCCCGCCCCACCGAGCAACGCCCCACCGAGCAACGTCACCGCCAGCAGCATCCGGATGCGCAGGGTTCGGATCATGCCGCTGCCTGCCCCGCCGCCCCGCGCCGCGTCAAGCGCGATGACCCGCCATTCCGGATGGTGTATGGCCTCGATCCGCCCCGCCCGGGCAACCACCCGCCAGGAGACTCCCCCCATGAAGCCTCTTCGCAAAGCCGTGTTCCCGGTCGCCGGCCTCGGCACCCGCTTCCTGCCCGCCACCAAGGCGATGGCCAAGGAGATGCTGCCGGTGGTGGACAAGCCGCTGATCCAGTACGCGGTGGAGGAAGCCCGCGCCGCCGGGATCGAGCAGTTCTGCATGGTCACCGGCCGCGGCAAGACCGCCCTGGTCGAGCATTTCGACATCGCCTTCGAGCTCGAGGCCACGCTGCGCGACCGCGACAAGCAGGACGCCCTGCGCAACCTGGACGGCACGCTGGTCGAGCCCGGCTCGATGGTGACGGTGCGTCAGCAGGTGCCGCTCGGCCTCGGCCACGCCATCTGGTGCGCCCGCGCCTTCATCGGCGATGACCCGTTCGCGGTGCTGCTGCCCGACGACCTGGTGCTGGCCGACACCCCGTGCCTGGCCCAGCTCGCCGCCGCCTATCGGCAGACCGGCGGCAACGTGGTGGCGGTGACCGAGGTGCCGCGCGAGCACACCAGCCGCTACGGGATCCTGAAAACCGGCGCCGATGACGGGCGGCTGGTGGAGGTCACCGGCCTCGTCGAGAAGCCGAAACCCGCCGAGGCCCCCTCCACCCTCTCGATCATCGGCCGCTACGTGCTGATGCCGGAGGTGATCGGCGAACTCGCGCGCATGGACCGCGGCGCCGGGGGCGAGGTGCAGCTGACCGACGGCATGGCCCGCCTGATCGGCCGCCAGCCCTTCCACGGGCTCCGCTACGAGGGCCGCCGCTTCGACTGCGGCGACAAGGCGGGATTCCTGGAGGCGCAGATCGCCTTCGCGCTGAAGCACCCCGAGCTGGCCCCGGCGGTGCGGGCGTTCCTGCGGCGATATGTGGAGGGGTGAGCGCGCCCGCCGCTCGCGCAACGTGCAGCCCCACCCCCCGATCCCGCCTATCCTCCACCCCCCCGCCCGCGCCCCAGGAGCCCGCCCCGCCGATGTCCGCCCCCCACGCCTTCCACCCCTCCATCCTGCGCGAATACGACATCCGCGGCATCGTCGGCGAAACCCTCCACCCGGAAGATGCCACCGCCATCGGCAGGTGCCTCGCCAGCCTGGTCCGCCGCGCCGGCGGACGCCGCATCGCCGTCGGCTATGACGGGCGCCTCTCCAGCCCCGCGCTGGAAGCCGCCCTGGTCGCCGGCCTCGCCGAAGCCGGCGCCGAGGTGCTGCGCGTCGGCCGCGGCCCCACGCCGATGCTCTACTACGCCGCCACCACCGAGGGCACCGATGCCGCGGTGATGGTCACCGGCAGCCACAACCCGCCCAGCCATAACGGCTTCAAGATGATGCTGGGCGGCAAGCCGTTCTTCGGCCGCCAGATCGCCGCCCTCGGCGCCCAGGCCGCGGCGGGGGATTGGCAGCAAGCTCCGGGCTCGGTGCGCGAGATCGACGTCGCCGCCGCCTATGTCGCCCGCCTGGCCCGGGATTGGGACGGCGGGGACCGCACCCTCAACGTGGTCTGGGACAACGGCAACGGCGCCGCCGGCGAGATCCTCGCGCGTCTGGTGGCGCGCCTGCCCGGCACCCATACCGTCCTCAACGGCGACATCGACGGGCGCTTCCCCGCGCACCACCCGGACCCCACGGTCGCCGCCAACCTCGCCCAGCTGATCGGCGAGGTCCGCTCCCGCGGTGCCGATCTCGGCATCGCCTTCGACGGCGACGCCGACCGCATCGGCCTGGTGGACGATACCGGCGCCATCCTGTTCGGCGACCAGCTGCTGGTGCTGCTGGCGCGCGACGTGCTGGCCACCCATCCCGGCGCCACCATCATCGCCGACGTCAAGGCGAGCCAGGTGCTGTTCGACGAGGTCGCGCGCGCGGGTGGGGCACCCCTGATGTGGAAGACCGGCCACAGCCTCATCAAGGCGAAGATGGCCGAGACCGGCGCCCCGCTCGCCGGCGAGATGTCGGGACATATCTTCTTCGCCGATCGCTGGTACGGCTTCGACGACGCGCTCTACGCCGCGGTGCGCGCGCTGGGTGTGATCGCCCGCCTCCCGGGCACGCTCTCGGCGGCGCGGGAGGCGCTGCCGGCGGTGGTCAACACCCCCGAACTGCGCTTCGACTGCGCCGAGACCCGTAAATTCGCGGTGATCTCGGAAGTGGCCGCGCGGCTGCGCGCCGCCGGTGCCGAGGTGGCGGAGACCGACGGGGTGCGGGTGCGCACCCAGGACGGGTGGTGGCTGCTGCGCGCCTCCAACACCCAGGCGGTGCTGGTGGCCCGCGCCGAGGCGGCGGATGCGGCCGGGCTCGATCGGCTGAAGGCGGCGCTGGTGGCGCAGCTGGAAGCCTCCGGCCTGAGCGCCCCGGATTTCTCCGCCGCCGGCGGGCACTGACCGGCGGGTCAGCCCAACGCGGCGCGAAGCCGCGCCTCGGCCTCCGCCGCATCAGCCGCCGGCGCGGCGAACGCCACCCGGACCGAGGCGGCGTCATCCGCCAGATCGAAGCCGTCCGCATCCACGCACACCGCCCGCCTCCCGTCGGCGGCGCGGGGAACCCGGGCGAGGATCGCCGCCTCGGCCGCCGCGATCGCCGCCACGGCCTCGCGCGGCGGGCGCAGATCGGCCGCCCGCACCCGGGCCGCGCGGGCGAAGCCGCCCACGAACAGCGCGCGGTCGATCTCCAGCCGCCAGAGGTGGAAATCGGCGAAGCCCGCATACGGCGCGGCATAGGGGTGGATGGCGAGGAAGCGGGCGCGCAGGCCCGGATCGTCGCTGATCTCGGCACGTGCCGTCACGCTCACCCGTGGCGCGGTCTGCGGGTTGATCTCCACCGCCGCGCCCTGCACCAGCAGCGTGCAGCGCGGATCGGCGCGCAGATGCCGGGTATGCGCGGCGAGATCCGACAGCAGCAGCAAGGGCGTCAGATCGGGCGCGGTGGCCGGCGTGACCAGGGAGGCGAACGGCGTCCCCTCGTCGCTGGTCGCCAGGGTCCCCACCCGGGCGGCGCGCAGCAGCAGCCGGGCCGCCGGGGCGGCGCGCAGCGCCGGTTGATGGTCACTCATCGGGCACCCCCTGCCACCGGGCGCGGCATCGCCCTATGTTCGGTCCCGCAAACGGGACTCCGCCGATGACCCAGACCATCGCCCTCGTCGATGACGACCGCAATATCCTGACCTCGGTCACCATGACCCTCGAGCAGGAAGGCTACCAGGTCCGCACCTACACCGACGGCGAAAGCGCCCTCCAGGGCCTCACCGCGCGGCCGGTCGATCTCGCGGTGCTCGACATCAAGATGCCGCGCATGGACGGGATGGAGCTGCTGCAACGGCTGCGCGCGCGCTCGGCGATGCCGGTGATCTTCCTCACCTCGAAGGACGAGGAGGTGGACGAGCTCATGGGCCTGCGCCTCGGCGCCGACGATTACATCCGCAAGCCGTTCAGCCAGCGGCTGCTGATCGAGCGCATCCGCGCCCTGCTGCGCCGCAACGAGGCCTCCCGCGCCGAGGGCTCGGGCGCCGCGCCCGGCGGGGTGATGGTGCGCGGGGACCTCGCCCTCGACGAGACCAAGCACCAGTGCCTGTGGCGGGGCGAGGACATCCAGCTGACGGTGACCGAGTTCCTCCTGGTCAAGGCGCTGGCGGCGCGGCCGGGGATGGTGAAAAGCCGGGACCAGCTGATCGATGCCGCCTATGGCGACAACATCTACGTGGACGACCGCACCATCGACAGCCACATCAAGCGCATCCGCAAGAAGTTCCGCGCCCGCGACGACACTTTCGAGCGCATCGAGACGCTCTACGGCATCGGCTACCGCTACAAGGAGCATTGATGGACGCGGCCCCGCCGCGCCGCGGCGTGGCGCGGCCGCGCTGGATCTCCCCGCTCACGCGCCGGCTGCTGCTGGTCAACGTGCTGCCGCTGGCCCTGCTGCTGGCGGCGCTGCTCTACCTGGACCAGTACCAGACCGGGCTGCTCGAGAACGAGGTGGCGGCGCTGCGCGAGCAGGACCGCGTCTATGCCGGCGCCCTGGCGCAGACCGCGGTGGCGGTGGCGGCGGACCAGGCGCGCATCATCCCCGCCATCGCCCGCCCGCTGCTCTGGCGGCTGACCGAACCCACGCCGGACGCGCAGGCGCGGCTCTACGGCCCGGACGGGACGGTGATCGCCGATTCCGCCCTCGGCCTCGCCGGCACCGGCCCACCGCGCCGCCTGTTCGCCACCGGACCGCGCGGCCCGCTGCGGGCGGCGATCGACTGGCTCTACGACCATCTGGAAACCGCGCTGCCCACCGAGGGCGCGGCGCTGGACGGCGATGCCGGCGGCGGGCAGCTGCACCTGGCCAGCGCCGACCGCTCCCGCGAGACGCCGCCTTATATCCGCCGCACCGCCGCCAACCGGCTGCTCATCACGGTGGCCGAGCCGGTGCGGCGCGACAAGCAGACCGTGGGCATCATCCTGCTGACGCGCGAGGCGCGCGGGGTGGACCGCGCCCTGTTCGCGATCCGCACCTCGATCCTGGGACTCTTCGCGCTGGCGCTGGCGCTGACGGTGCTGATGTCGTGGTACCTCTCGCTCACCATCGCCCGCCCGCTGTTGCGGCTGGCCAACGCGGCAGCGGACATGCGCGAGGGCGAGGGGCGCACCGGCTCGGTCCCGCGCGCGCTCCTGATCCGCCATGACGAGATCGGGGCGCTGGCGGTGGCGCTGGCGGATTCGGCGGTGGCGCTCTGGCACCGGATGGACGCGATCGAGCGCTTCGCGGCCGATGTCGCGCACGAGATCAAGAACCCGCTCTCCTCCATCCGCAGCGCCATCGAGACCCTGCGGCGGATGGAGGACCCGGACCGCCGGCGCCAGCTGCTGGCGATCATGGCCGAGGACGTGACCCGGCTCGACCGGCTCATCAGCGATGTCTCCGATGCCTCGCGGGTGGATGCGGAATTGTCGCGCACGGTGACCGAGCCGGTGGATGTGGCGGCGATGCTGCGCACCCTGGCCGAGCTGCACGAGGCGACGCGCGGGCCGCGGGACGCGCGGATGGTGCTGGACCTGCCGGAGGGGAAGCTGCTGGTGCGCGCGGTGGAGGACCGGCTGGTGCAGGTGCTGCGCAACCTGATCGGCAACGCGGAGTCCTTCAGCCCCCCCGACGGGCGCATCTTCCTGCGCGGGACGGTGGCGGAGGGCGCGGTGGAGATCGCGGTGGAGGACGAGGGGCCCGGCATCCCGGACGGCAAGTTCGAGCAGGTGTTCGACCGCTTCTACTCGGAACGCCCGCGCGAGGAGCGGTTCGGCCAGCATTCGGGGCTGGGGCTGGCGATCTCGCGCCAGATCGTGGAGGCGCTGCACGGGCGCATCACCGCCGGCAACCGCCCGGAGGGGGGCGCGCGATTCGTGGTGCGGCTGCCGGCGGGGTGAACCCGGGTCCGGCTATGGAATCTGATTCACCGACACCGTCGGCCCATGCCCCACCGCGCGATGATAGCCCACCTCATAGACCGCCACCGAGGCGCCGATCACGCCCAGGATCATGGTCACGAACCCCAGCAGCCCGAACACCACCCGCCGGTTGGCGGCGCGCTGGCGGGCCTGGCGCGTCGCCGGGTCGTGCTCCAGCCAGTGGCGCCGGCCGCGCAGCCGGTCCTCGTCCCGCGCCCAGCGGAAGATCACCACCATCGCCGCCAGCCCGATCGCCGCGGTGTCGCACAGCCACCAGGTCTGCCCGCCATAGATCTGGTTGGTGAAACCCGACACGCCGAACCACAGCCCGCGTGCCGCATAGGCGGGGTAGAGCGGCACGCTGACATAGGTCAGGAAATACCCCAGCACCACGTTGCCGAGCTCGGCCCCCCAGACCATCAGCAGGCGGGTGCCGATGCCCGGCCCCGCCGGCTCCGGGCGCAGGTCGAACAGGGTGCGGAAGAACAGCAATCCGCTCCCCAGGAAGCATCCCGCCATCGCCGCCCGCCCGAGGGCGCTCAGCACCGCCCAGTCCCGCGCCGCCGGCCAGGCCCAGAAATATGCGGCGCCGACAAATACCAGCGAGGCCACCGTCGCCCCGCCCAACGGCCAGCGCCGGCTTGCCGGCGGCAGGCCGAGGCCGGCCCGCAGCGCCGGCACTGGCGCTGCCAGCACCAGCAGCGCCGGCGCCACGGTGCGCAGCAGCATCTGCACGACCGCGTCGATGGCGAAGGAATGCGGCGCCATCGCCGCCAGCGGCGATTGCAGGGCCAGGAACACCGCCGCCAGCCCGCCGAGGAACGCGCTGCGCCGCCCCGCCGGTTCCGCCCGCGCGCCGCGCAGATAGACCGCGGCCACCAGGATCAGCGCCAGGGTGACGGGGGCGGCGAGCGGCCAGCGCGCCCAGACCGAAGCCGGCGCGGCGACCGCGATCAGCCACCCCGCCAGCGCCAGCCCCGCGAGGCCGCCGCTCCAGCACAGGCTCTCGGTCCGGCTCATGGCGCGCCGCGTCGCCGGCTCAGAACACGAAGCCCGGCGTCGGGCGCAGGGCCGGCAGCGGCGCCGCGGAGCAGTCGAACATCGGCCGGGCCCGCAGCCCACCGGCCACCAGCTCGGCGAGCACCGCCTGGCCGATGCCGTCGGCGAGCCGCACCGTCACCAGCCGCCCGCCGGAGGCGCGCAGCTGCCCGGCCAGCGCGGAGGGGATCTCGGGCACCGCGCCCTCGATCAGGATCAGGTCGTAGGGGGCACCGGCGGGCCAGCCGGCGGCGGGCGGGCCGGCCACCAACTCCACCCCCGGGGCGTATTCGGCGAGCGCGGTCGCGGCGCGGGCGCGCAAGGCTGGATCGTCCTCCAGCGCCACCACCCGCGCGCCGCAGGCGGCCAGCACCGCCGCGCCGTAGCCGCTGCCCGCGGCCACCACCAGCGCGCGGTCGCCCGGCCGCGGCGCGGCCAGCTGCACCAGCCGCGCCAGCGCCATCGGCGCCAGCAGCACCCGGCCGGCGCCCGCCGCCCCGCCGAGGGGCACGTCCTCGTCGGCATAGGCGCGCGCGGCGAGTGCCGGCGGCAGGAACGCCTCGCGCGGCAGCCGGCGCATCGCCGTCAGGATGCGCGGATCGGTCACCTTGTTGGGCCGGACCTGGCTGTCCACCATGCAATTGCGGGCTTCGACGAAATCCGGCACGGCCTGGTCCATTGATGCTTCCCGAAGAACACGGATCGGCGCGGCTTATAGGGCGCCAGCGGGGCCGGCGCCAGCCGCGCTACCCCAGCCCGGCCTCGCGCTTCCGCCGCAGCAGGTCGATCAGCGCCGCGTCCCGTGCCGCCACCAGCGCCGCCTTGTCCTGCCCGGTCAGTTCGGCGGCCACGCCCGCCACCACAAGCTCGGCCAGCGCCGGGTCCACCCGCACCCGGCCGAGCTCCGCCCACAGCGCCTCGGTGGCGTTCCAGAGCGGTTTGCCGAAGAAGGCGCCGATCCCGCCCGGCCCGCCGGAGAGATCGAGGTTCAGGAACGGTCCCAGCAGCGCCCAGCGCAACCCCGGACCCTGGGCGATTGCGGCGTCGATATCGGCGAGGTCGGCCACCCCCTCGGCCAGCAGATGGAACGCCTCCTGCCACAGCGCCGCCTGCAACCGGTTGGCGACATGGCCGCGGATCTCCCGCTTCAGCCGGATCGGGTGCTTGCCGAGCCGGCGGTAAAAGCCGATCGCCCGCGCGATCGCGTCCTCCGACGTGCGCGCCCCGCCCACCACCTCCACCAGCGGGATCAGATGCGGCGGGTTGAACGGATGGCCGAGCAGGATGCGCGCCGCCCCCGGGCACTCCCGCGCCACCTCGGTCATCAGCAGCGAGGACGAGGAGGAGGCGATCACCGCTTCCGGCTGCGCCGCCGCGTCCAGCCGGGCGAACAGCGCCTGTTTCAGCGCCAGGTCCTCGGGGCCGTTCTCCTGCACGAAATCGGCCTCCGCCACCGCTTCCGCGAGGGTGGCGACGAAGCGCAGCCGCGCCGGATCGGCTCCCGCCGCCAACCCCAGCGCGGTGAGCGCCGGCCAGGCGGCGGCGACCGAAGCGCGCAACGCCGTCTCCGCCCCCGGCGCCGGGTCGGTCGCGGTCACGTCCAGCCCGTGGGCGAGGAACAGCGCCGCCCAGCTGGCGCCGATGACGCCGGTGGAGATCACCGCGACGCGGCGGATATCGGTCATGGCGACGGGTCCTTTACGGTCAAGCGCTCGGCCCGCCCCGCCAGGAACCGCTCCACCCCCTCGGCGGCGGCGGCGCCCGATTGCGCCAGCGCGGCGGTCAGGCTTTCCACGAACAGCCCGTCCGCCTCCGCCATGTCCTGGATGCGCGGCAGGGCGTGCAGGATGCCCAGCACCGAAAGCTCCGGCAGGGCCGCGATGCGGGCGGCCAGCGCGCCGGCTTTGTCCGCCGCCGCGCCCTCGGGCACCAGGTAGGTCACCAGCCCGGCCCGCTCGGCCTCCTCGGCGGTCAGCACGCGGCCGGTCAGCATCATGTCGGCCATCCGCGCCGCCCCGATCAGCCGTGCCAGATGCACCGAGGCGCCGCCGCCGACATAGATGCCGCGCGCCGCCTCCGGCAGGGCGAAAAAGGCGGAGGCGTCGGCCACCCGCAGATGGCAGGCGCAGGCGATTTCCAGTCCGCCGCCGATCACCGCCCCGTGCAGCGCCGCCACCGCCGGGATCGGCCCGCCCCGCAGCGCCGCGAGGCCGCGGTGCCAGCCGCGCGAGTGATGGAACACCGCCGCCGGATCGCGCGCCCGGTGCTCGGCGAGATCGAGCCCGGCGCAGAAGGCGGGGCCGTGGCCGTGCAGCACGATGGCGCGCGCCTCGGCCTGGGCCCGGGCGATGGCGGCGGCGAGGGCGGCGAACAGCGCGTCGGAGACGGCGTTGCGCTTGTCGGGCCGGTCGAGGCCGATCCAGGCCACGCGGTCGCGCAGATCATAGGTCACCAGCCCCATGCCTGCCGTGTAGCCGGGGGCGCGCGGCGCTGGCAATTCCCGCGCGCTTCTGGTTTGACGGTCCGGCACCGACCGGACCCGATTCCCATGGCGCCCGTCCTGACCATCGCGCAGCAGAAAGGCGGCACCGGCAAGACCACGCTCGCCGCCCATCTGGCCGCCGCCTTCGCCGCCTCCCGCCGCGTCGCGCTGCTGGATATCGACCCGCAGCGCAGCCTGCGCCGCTGGCACGAGCTGCGCGCCGTCCGCGCCCCGGCGCCGCCGGCGATCGCCTTCGCCGATACCGCCGGCTGGCGGCTGGCCGGCACGCTGGAGCAGCTGCGGCGCGCCCATGACCTGGTCCTGATCGACAGCCCGCCGCAGATCGAGACCGAGGCGCGGCTGGCGATCCGCGCCGCCGACCTCGTGCTGGTGCCGGTGCAGCCGAGTCCGCTCGATCTCTGGGCCGCCGAGGGCACGCTGGCGCTGGCGGCGGCGGAGCGTCGCCCGGTGCGGCTGGTGCTCAACCGCGCCCCCGGCGCCGGGCGGCTGCGCGCGGCGATCGAGGCCGAGATCGGCCAACGCGCCCTGCCGCGGCTCGATGCCGTGCTGGGCAACCGGGTGGGCTTCGCCACCGCCTTCGCCGCCGGGCTCGGCGTGACGGAGGCCGCCCGGCGCGGCCCGGCGGTGACGGAATTGCTGGCGCTGGCTGCTGAAATCGAAGGACTCCTGGGATGAATGTGTTGACCGACCCGTGGCGCTGGCTGCTCGCGCTGCATATCCTCTGCGCGGTGTTCTGGGTGGGGGGGATGTTCTTCGCCCTGCACGTGGTCCGCCCGAGCCTCGCGGTGCTGGAGCCGCCGCAGCGCGTGGCGCTGCACCACCGCATCTTCGCCCGCTTCTTCCGTGTGGTCTGGGGGGCGATGGCGCTGATCCTGGCCTCCGGCTTCGGGCTGATCGCGGGCGTCTATGGCGGGTTCCGCCACCTGCCGTGGACGATCAACGCCATGATGGGGCTGGGGCTGGTGATGGCGGGGGTGTTCGCGCTGATCGTCTTCGGCCCCTATCGGCGGTTCCGCGCCGCCGTCGGCACCGCGCGGGCGCTGGAAGCCGCCGAGCGCATCCGCCGGCTGATCGCGCTCAACCTGGTACTGGGCACGATCGTGGTGATCCTGGCCGCGTTATAGCCTCCAGGCGCGCTTGACCGGCCGGGGCGGCCCGATCATTCTCCGCCGCGACCGAACCCGCGTCCCGGCCCCGCCCCGGGGCCGGGACGCGGGGTTTGATCCAGGGCTTCTTCACGCACGGCGCAACAGAAAGGGGACACGATGCCTCAGGTATCCCTGACGGTGAACGGCACGCAGCACACGGTGGAGGTGGAGAACCGCACCCTGCTGGTGGAACTGTTGCGCGAGAAGATCGGGCTTACCGGAACCCATGTCGGCTGCGATACCTCGCAATGCGGGGCCTGCGTGGTGCATGTGGACGGGACCTCGGTGAAATCCTGCACCATGCTGGCGGTGCAGGCCGAGGGCGCGAACGTCACCACCATCGAGGGGCTGGCCGCCGCCGACGGCACCCTGCACCCGATGCAGGAGATGTTCCGCGAGCATCACGCCCTGCAATGCGGCTTCTGCACCCCGGGCATGGTGATGAGCGCCATCGACCTGGTGCAGTCCCACCCCGAGGGGCTGAGCGAACACCAGATCCGCGAGGGCCTCGAGGGCAACCTCTGCCGCTGCACCGGCTACCATAACATCGTGAAGGCGATCGCCGCGGCGTGGCCGCTGATGCACGGCAAGACCATGCCAGCCGCCGCCGAATAACCAGAAACGGGAGGGTCCGAGAATGGGTCACGAGGGTATCGGCGCTTCGGTCCGGCGCAAGGAAGACCTCCGGTTCCTCAATGGGCGGGGGCATTACACCGATGACATGAATCGGCCCGGGCAGCTCTACGCCTATATCCGCCGGTCGGATCGGCCCCATGCGCGGCTGGGCGCGATCGATACCGCGGCGGCCAAGGCCTCCCCCGGGGTGGTGGCGGTCTTCACCGGCGCCGACATGGCGGCCGAGGGGATCGGCGGGCTGCCCTGCGGCTGGCAGATCCACAACAAGGACGGCAGCCCGATGGCCGAGCCGCCGCACCCGGTGCTGGCCACGGGCAAGGTGCGCCATGTCGGCGATCCGGTGGCGGTGGTGATCGCGCAGACCCGCCAGCAGGCCAAGGACGCGGCGGAGAAGCTGGCGATCGACTACCACGACCTGCCCGGTGCTGCGGGCCTGCGCGAGGCGCTGGCCCCCGGCGCGGCGCCGGTGCATGACGAGGTGCAAGGCAACCTCTGCTACGACTGGCATATCGGCGACAAGGCGATGGTGGACGCGGCGTTCGCCGGGGCCGCGAAAGTCGTGAAGCTGGAACTCGAGAACAACCGGCTGATCCCGAACGCGATGGAGCCGCGCGCCGCGGTGGGCGATTTCGACCCGATGTCGGGCGACTACACGCTCATCACCACCAGCCAGAACCCGCATGTGATCCGGCTGCTGATGGGCGCCTTCGTGCTGCACATCCCGGAGAACCACCTGCGCGTGATCGCCCCCGACGTGGGCGGCGGGTTCGGTTCCAAAATCTACCACTACGCCGAGGAGGCGATCGTCACCTGGGCCGCCGGCAAGCTGAAGCGGGCGGTGAAATGGACCGCCGAGCGCACCGAGAGCTTCATGTCGGACGCGCACGGGCGCGACCACATCTCCACCGCCGAGCTGGCGCTGGACAAGGACGGGCATTTCCTGGCCCTGCGCGTTTCGACCCTGGCCAACATGGGCGCGTATCTGTCCACCTTCGCCCCCTGCGTGCCCACCTACCTCTACGCCACCCTGCTGGCCGGGGTTTACAAGACCCCGGCGATCTACGCGGAGGTGAAAGCGGTGTTCACCAACTCGGTCCCGGTCGATGCCTATCGCGGCGCCGGGCGGCCGGAGGCGACGTTCCTGCTGGAACGGCTGGTCGATGTGGCGGCACGGGAGACCGGGATCGACCGGGTCGAAATCCGCCGCCGCAACTTCATCCCCAACGATGCGTTCCCGTACCAGACCCCGGTGGCGCTGCAATATGACAGCGGGGACTACACCGCCACCCTGAACGCGGCGCTGAAGGCGGCCGACTACGCCGGCTTCGAATCCCGCCGCGCCGCCGCCCGCGCGCGTGGCAAGCTGCGCGGCATCGGTGTCTCCACCTATCTGGAAGCCTGCGGCATCGCCCCCTCGGCGGTGGTGGGCTCCCTCGGCGCCCGCGCCGGACTCTATGAATGCGCCAATATCCGCGTCCACCCCACCGGCAGCGTGACGGTCTTCACCGGCGCCCACAGCCATGGCCAGGGCCACGAGACCACCTTCGCCCAGCTGGTGCATGAACAGCTCGGCGTGCCGCTCGATCAGATCGAGGTGGTTCACGGCGATACCAACCGCATCCCGTTCGGGATGGGCACCTACGGCTCGCGCTCGCTCGCGGTCGGCGGCTCGGCGATGGTCAAGGCGATGGACAAGATCATCGCCAAGGGCAAGAAGATCGCCGCCCATCTGATGGAGGCATCGGTCGAGGACGTGGAGTTCAAGGACGGCACCTTCACCGTCGCCGGCACCGACAAGTCGAAGACCCTGACCGACATCTCGCTCACCGCCTATGTCCCGCACAACTACCCGATCGAGGAACTCGAACCGGGCCTGGAAGAAACGGCGTTCTACGACCCGAAGAACTTCACCTACCCCGGCGGCTGCCATGTCGCCGAAGTGGAGATCGACCCCGAGACCGGCGTCACCAGCGTGGTGAATTTCACCGCCGTCGATGACGTGGGCCGGGTCATCAACCCGATGATCGTCGAAGGCCAGGTGCAGGGCGGGGTGGCCCAGGGCATCGGCCAGGCGCTGCTGGAACACGCGGTCTATGACAGCGCGGGACAGCTGCTGTCCGGCTCGATGATGGACTACACCATGCCGCGCGCCGACAACCTGCCCAACATCACCGTGGGCACCGAATCCACCCTCTGCACCCACAACCCGCTGGGGGTGAAGGGCTGCGGCGAGGTCGGCGCCATCGGCAGCCCGCCGGCGGTGATGAACGCGGTGGTCGATGCGCTGCGCGAGTACGACGTGCGGCATATCGACATGCCGGCGACCGCCCCCAAAATCTGGTCCATCATCCAGGCCGGCCGGCCCCGCATGGCCGCCGAATAGCGCAAGGGACAGCACGCGATGTACGATTTCGCATATCAGAAGCCCGGCTCGGTCGCCGATGCGGTGAAGGCGCTGGCGGCCGACCCGGAGGCCAAGGCGCTGGCCGGCGGCATGACCCTGATCCCGGTGCTGAAGCAGCGGCTCAACCACCCGTCGGTGGTGGTGGATCTGGCCAAGACCGGGCTCTCCGGCATCACCGCCGGCGCTGGCAGCGTGACCATCGGGGCGATGACCACCCATGCCGCGGTGGCGGCCTCGGCGGAGGTCAGGCGCATCATCCCCGCGCTGGCGGCGCTGGCCGGCGGCATCGGCGACGAGCAGGTGCGCCATCGCGGCACCATCGGCGGCAGCCTGGCCAATGACGACCCGGCGGCCGACTATCCGGCCGCGGCGCTGGCGCTGGGGGCCACCATCACCACCAACAAGCGCGCGATCGCGGCCGACGATTTCTTCCAGGGCATGTTCACCACCGCGCTGGAGGCGGACGAGATCATCACCTCGGTGACCTTCCCCGCGCCGGCGGCGGCGAACTACCAGAAGTTCCGCAACCCCGCCTCGCGCTATGCCATCGTCGGCGTGTTCGTGGCCCGCTTCCCCGCGGGCGTGCGGGTCGCCGTCACCGGCGCCGGCCAGGGCGGGGTGTTCCGCCACGCCGCGATGGAAGCGGCCCTGAGCGCGAATTTCTCGCCCGATGCCATCGCCGCCGTCACCACCCCGGCGGGGGACATGAACAGCGACATCCACGCCAGCGCCGAATATCGCGCGCATCTGGTGGGGGTGATGGCACGGCGCGCGGTGGCCGCCGCTTCCTGACCGCCGCGCCGCCCACAGGATGACCGGCGGCGACCCGCACGAGACGCTGCGTCGCGTATTCGGCTATCCCGGGTTCCGCGGCTTGCAGGAACCCGCGATTGCCCATGTGCTGGCCGGCGGCGACGCGCTGGTGCTCATGCCGACCGGCGGCGGCAAGAGCCTCTGCTACCAGGTCCCGGCGCTGTGCCGGCCGGGGCTCGCGGTGGTGGTCTCCCCGCTGATCGCCTTGATGGACGACCAGGTGGCCGCGCTGCGCCAGCTCGGCGTCTCGGCGGCGGCGCTGCATTCGGAGCTGGACCCGGCGGAAACCCGTGATACCCAGCGCAGCCTGGGGCAGGGCGGGCTCGACCTGCTCTATGTCTCGCCGGAGCGGCTGCTGGCGAACGGGATGCTGGACCGGCTGACGCGGCTGAAACTGTCGCTGATCGCCATCGACGAGGCGCATTGCGTCTCGCAATGGGGCCACGAGTTCCGCCCCGAATATCGCGCCCTGGCGGCGCTGGGCGCGCGCTTCCCCGGCGTGCCGCGGATCGCGCTGACCGCCACCGCCGACCCGCGCACCCGCGACGACATCCTGGACGCGCTGGCGATGCCGGAGGCGCGGGTCTTCCTGGCCAGCTTCCACCGCCCCAACCTGTTCCTGGCCGCGCAGCCGAAAGCCTCGGAGATGACGCAGCTCGACGCGCTGCTCCGCCGCCATCCCGGCGCCTGCGGCATCGTCTATTGCGGCAGCCGGGCCAAGACCGAGCGG
>JAKBCO010000056.1 GCA_021807785.1 Pseudomonadota bacterium | reverse complement strand
GAACGTCTTAGCGGGCAAACGCGATTCCGCCCCTGGCACCATTCCCGACCTTCCCCGCGGTTTCGGCTCGCGCCGCCGCTGCCGCCAGCAAACCCGGCGCGCCCGATCCCGCCCCGTCGGCTTGCGGCCGGCCGGGATCGCCGGCTCGGGCGGCGACACAAGGGGAACCGAACACCCCCCGGGACAGTCCTATGTCAGGTTGACGGCCCCGCGCGCGCGGGACGGGCCCGCCGCGTCACTGGCAGGCCAGGCACTCCTCGAAATCGGTCCGCGTTCCCCCCGCCGCCAGCGGCAATTCGGGTTCCCGCTCCACCGAAACCAGCGGTCCGGCCACCGCCTTCTCGCTCACCGCGTCCGCTCGCTGGATCGACAACGACCGGCAATAGTACAGCGATTTCACCCCCTTCTTCCACGCCATCATGTGGATCTGGTGCAGATCGCGCTTATGCACGTTGGCCGGCAGGAACACGTTCACCGACTGGCTCTGGCAGATCGACGGCGCGCGGTCGGCGGCATGTTCCACCACCCAGCGCTGATCCAGCTCGAACGCGGTCTTGAACACCGCCTTCTCCTGCTCGGTCAGCCCCTCCAGCCGCTGCACGCTGCCCTGGTCCAGGGTGATCCGCGACCAGATCGCGTCTGTATCCATCCCGCGCTCGGCCAGCAGCTTCTGCAGATGCCGGTTGCGCACCGTGAAGCTGCCCGACAGCGTCTTCTGGAGGAAGACATTGGCCGCGATCGGCTCGATCCCCGGGCTGGAATTGCCGGCGATGATGGAGATCGAGGCGGTCGGCGCGATCGAAAGCTTGTGGCTGAACCGCTCCATCACCCCCCATTCCTTGGCGTCCGGGCAGGCGCCGCGTTCCTCGGCCAGCAGCACCGAGGCGGCGTCGGCCGCCGCGCGGATATGGCGGAACATGCGCTTGTTCCAGACCTTGGCCACCACGCCCTCGAACGGCACCAGCTGCGATTGCAGGAACGAATGGAACCCCATCACCCCGAGCCCCACCGAGCGTTCCCGCATCGCCGAATAGCGGGCGCGTTCCATCCCCGGCGGCGCGCGGTCGATGAAATCCTGCAGCACGTTATCCAGGAACCGCATCACGTCCTCGATGAAGCGCGGATCGCGCTCCCACTCGAACCAGTATTCCAGGTTGAGCGAGGCGAGGCAGCAGACCGCGGTGCGCTGCATCCCGTGCTGGTCGAGCCCGGTCGGCAGGGTGATCTCGCTGCACAGGTTGGAGGTCTTGACCTCGAGCCCGGCCAGCTTGTGATGCTGCGGCTGGGCCCGGCTGACATGATCGGAGAACACCAGATACGGCTCCCCGGTCTCGATCCGCGCGGTCAGGATGCGAATCCACAGCGCGCGCGCCGGGATCGAGCGGATCACCGATTTGTCCTTGGGCGAGAGCAGCGGCCACAGCTCGTCGGCCTCCACCGCGCGCATGAAATCGTCCGGCACCAGGATACCGTGATGCAGGTTGAGCGCCTTGCGATTCGGATCGCCCCCGGTGGGGCGGCGCATCTCGACGAATTCCTCGATCTCGGGATGCCAGACCGGCAGATAGACCGCCGCCGAGCCGCGCCGCAGCGAGCCTTGCGAGATCGCAAGCGTCAGGCTGTCCATCACCCGGATGAACGGGATCACGCCGGAGGTCTTGCCGACCGCGCCGACCCGCTCGCCGATCGAGCGCAGATTGCCCCAGTAGGAGCCGATCCCACCGCCCTTGGAGGCGAGCCAGACATTCTCGTTCCAGAGCCCGACGATGCCGTCGAGACTGTCCGAGGCTTCGTTGAGGAAGCAGGAGATCGGCAGGCCGCGCTCGGTGCCACCGTTGGACAGCACCGGGGTGGCGGGCATGAACCAGAGCCGGCTCATGTAGTCGTAAAGCCGCTGCGCGTGCGCCTGATCGTCCCCGTAATAGGAGGCGACGCGGGCGAACAGATCCTGGAACGATTCCCCCGGCATCAGGTAGCGGTCGGTCAGGGTGGCGCGGCCGAAATCGGTGATCAGCCCGTCCCGCGACCGGTCCACATGAACCAGGAAGCGTCCCTTCATCTGCACGGCGTCGAGCACGTCCTACCCCCCTTGTCGTCGGACCGGAGTCCCTTTCTCCGGCCCGCACGGAGTCACCGTCAAACAATATATAGCCGCCGACCCGGCATTAGAACCCCAAATCCACGCCCCTGTGGCGCCGGAGCCACGCCTGGCTCAGCGCACCCGAGTCGTCCGCAGCGCGCCCTCCTCCTCCAGCACCGGATAGGCGGCGGCCGCCACCAGATGGGCATTCACCAGCTTCGCCCCGCGCAGCAGCTCGGCCTCGGCCGCGGACGCGCCCAGGTTGGCCGCCATCTCGCGGGTCCGGAACACGGCCTTCTCCTCGGCCAGGGTGCGGGCGGCGGCCGGATCGGCGGTCAGGAACACCGCCCCGGCCCGGCGCGTGGTCCCGGCCAGATGCCGCAGCACCGTGGCCACCTCCGCGCGGGTTGCGGGGTCCGGCGACATGCCGCGGCGGGCGCGGCGGGCGGCCGGGCGCAGCAGGTCGCGGTCCAGCGCGTCGCCGGCGGCTTCCAGATTGGCGATGAACAGCAGGGTCTGGGTCAGGCGGCGGCGGTTGGCCTCGTTCAGCTCATCCGGCTCCAGCGCGGACAGGAAGCCGCGGATTGCCCCGTGCAGCCGGTCCAGCACATCGTCCTGCCGGCGCGCGGCGTCCAGCGCCCTTGGATCGCCGCCGCCCACCGCCTCGGCCGCCGAGACCAGCATCCGTTCCAGCACGTCGGCCAGCCGCAGCGCCTCCCGCCCGGCGGCGGCCAGGGCCAGCGCCGGGCTGGCCATGGCCGCCTGGTCCAGAAAGCGCGGGGCGCCCGGATCCTCGCCGGCCGGTGCCGCCGGGAGCAGCCGGCGCAACAGCGCCCCGATCGGGGTGAGCAACGGCAGCGCCACCACTGCCAGCGCCAGGTTGAACAGCGTGTGCAGGTCCGCCACGCCGCGCGCCGAGGCCGGCAGCCACCCCGCGATCCGCGGCAGCAGCGCGAACCCGACCGCCACGCCCAGCGCGCGCAGCGCCAGCCCGCCCACCGGGACCCGGCGCGCCGCCCAGTCGGCGCCGCCCGCTTCCAGCATCGGGTTCACCGCGCTGCCGAGATTCGCGCCGAACACCATCGCCGCCGCCGCGGTCGGCGCCAGCACCCCATGGCCGGTGAGCGACATCACCGCCAGCACCACCGCGACCGAGGAATGCGCCGCCCAGGCCGCCAGCCCCGCCAGCAGCAGATCGGCCAGCGGGTAGGCCGCCAGCACCGCGCGCAGTGGCCCCGCCACCGCCACGCCGGCGGCGATGCCGGCCAGCCGGTGCAGGGCCAGCAGGGTCAGCCCCAGGCCGATGGCGACGCGCCCGCCGTCGCGCCAGCGCCCGGCTCCGCCGCGGCGGAACAGCAGCACGCCGATCAGGATCAGCGCCGGCGCCGCGCCGGCCACATCGAACGACAGCAGCTGCACGATCAGCGTGCTGCCGAGATTCGCGCCCAGCAGCGCCGCCAGCGCCGGTTCCAGCGCCATTGCCCCACCGGCGGCGAATCCGGCCACCATCAGCCCGGTGGCGGTGCTGCTTTGCAGCACCGCGGTCACGCCGAGGCCCGCGGCGAAGGAAGCGAGGCGCCGACGCAGCGCCCCGCGCAGCACCCGACGCAGCGCCGGGCCGAAGCCGCGCTCCACGCCGGTCTGGACCATGCGCACACCCCACAGCAGCAACGCCGCCATGCCGGCCAGGTCGATCGCGCGCAGCAGCCCGCCCATGGAGAAAGCATCGGCCGCCACGGCCCGGCGCGCAACGCGCTTGCCCCGCGGGCAGCGGCAAGGCACACCAGCGCCGGACCCACGCCGATGCACCCCGCCCGATGACCAAGGCCCCAGCGCCCCGCCGCCGCGCCGACCGCGCGCGCGATCTGCTGACCCCGGCGCCCGTGTTCGCGCCGCTGACCACCGAGCGCCTCGCCCTGCGCCCGCTCACCCAAGCCGACGCCGCACCGCTGCACAAGCTGCTCGACGATTGGGACGTCCTGCGCAGCCTCGCCAATATAAGCTACCCCTATACCGGCGCCGATGCCGAGGCCTGGATCGCCGCCGCCACCGCGGATCTTGCCGCCGGGCGCGCGTATCACCTGGCCATCGCCGGACGCGATCGGGATGTCGAAACCCTGGTCGGCGTCGCCGGGCTGACCCTCGCCCCGGACGGGCGCAGCGCGCGGCTCGGCTACTGGGTCGGGCGGCAATTCTGGGGCCATGGCGTCGCCACCGAGGCGGCCGGCAGGCTGGCCCGCTGGGCGCTGGCCAATCTGGACCTCGACCGGCTGGAGGCCACGGTGGCCGAGGACAACCCCGCGTCGCTCGCGGTGCTGCGCCGGCTGGGGTTCCGCGAGATCGGGCGCGGGCGCGCGCATTTCCGCGCCCGCGGCGGCGAGCTGCCGGTGATCACGCTGGCGGCGACCCGCGCCGAGCTGTTCCCGCCCGCCCCCGCGGCGGCGGACCCGCCGCCCGATGCCGCCCGCAAGCTGGTGCTGGTCGCCGCCTGCGCGCTGATCGACCGCGACGGGCGGATCCTGCTGGCCCGCCGCCCCGAGGGGAAATCCATGGCCGGGCTGTGGGAGTTCCCGGGCGGCAAGCTCGCCGCCGACGAGACCCCGGAAGCGGCGCTGATCCGCGAATTGAAGGAGGAGCTCGGCATCGACGTCACCGCCTCCTGCCTCGGCGCCTTCGCCTTCGCCTCGCACGCCTATCCCGCGTTCCACCTGCTGATGCCGCTCTATCTGTGCCGGCGCTGGAAGGGCATCCCGCGCGGGCGGGAGGGGCAGGCGCTGCGCTGGGTGCGCCCCGAGCAGCTGGGCGAGTACGAGATGCCGCCGGCCGACAAGCCGCTGATCCCGCTGTTGCGCGAATTTCTGTAGGAGACGCCGATGTCCAACCCGACCGCCGCCGTGCTGGTGATCGGCAACGAGATTCTCTCCGGCCGCACCCAGGATACCAATCTGCGCTTCCTCGCCCAGGGCCTGGGCGCGCGCGGCATCCGGCTGGTCGAGGCGCGGGTCATCCCCGACATCGCCGAGGTCATCATCGGCACCGTGAACGAGCTGCGCGCGCGGGTCGATGTGCTGCTCACCACCGGCGGCATCGGGCCGACCCATGACGACATCACTTCGGAATGCGTCGCCGCCGCCTTCGGCGTGCCGTGGGAGCCGCACCCGGAAGCCTGGGCGCGGATGGAGGCGAGCTACAAGCCGGGCGAGTTCAACCCGGCCCGCCAGCGCATGGCCACCATGCCGCGCGGCGCCGGGCTGATCGACAACGCGGTCTCGGTGGCGCCCGGCTTCAGCATCGGCAATGTCCATGTGCTGGCCGGGGTGCCGCGGGTGATGCAGGCGATGTTCGCCACCCTGGTCGAACGCCTGCCGCGGGGCACGCCCATTGCGGCGCGCGCGGTCCACGCCCTGGGGGCGGCGGAGGGGCGGATCGCGGCGGGCCTGTCGGCGATCCAGGCCCGCTATCCCGAGGCCGATCTGGGCAGCTACCCGTTCTACCGCCCGAGCGGCAACGGGGTGGCGATCGTCGCCAAGGGCACCGATCCGGCGCGGCTGGAGGCGGCGATCGCCGAGGTCGCCGCGCTGTTCGCGACGCTGGGCTACGCGCCGGTGGCGGGCGAGCCGCCCGCCGCATAGGCGGACCGTCCCGGTCGGCGGGCTTGCCGGGCGCGCGCTTCCGTGCTTTACGCCCCGCCTTCCCTGCCGGGGCGCGGCAATGCCCCGGCTATGCCCGCTCGACCCCACCATCCGGCCGGGGCGCGGGCCGAAACCAGCCAGAGGGACCCGCATGCCACTCTATGAATGCGTGCTGATCGCGCGCAACGATGTCACGCAGCAACAGGTCGATACGCTCGCCGACGAGCTCGGCGCGCAGCTGGAAGCCGACGGCGGCGCGGTGAAGAAGCGCGAATACTGGGGCCTGCGCACGCTGGCCTACCGGATCAAGAAGAACCGCAAGGGCCACTACCTCCTGCTCGGCCTCGACGCGAAGCCCGGCTTCGTGACCGAGATGGAGCGCCAGCTGCGGCTGAACGAGGACATCCTGCGCTTCCTCACCCTGCGCGTGGAGAGCATCGAGGAAGCCCAGTCCGCCATCCTCGCCCGCAAATCCGACGAGCGTGAGCGCAGCTTCCGCGGCCCGCGCGCGCCGTCGCGGTTCGATTCCGGCCGCCGCCGCGGCGATGACGACCGCGAGGAGTTCCGGGCCCGTGAAGATGTGCGCGAGGCGCTCGGCCTCGGTGCCGACGAATGAGCGGCAGAGGAGCAACACCCATGTCCGACGATATCAATCCCGCCGCCCGCCGCGCCGCCGTCGGCGCCCGCCGCCCGTTCTACCGCCGGCGCAAATCCTGCCCGTTCTCCGGCCCCAACGCGCCGAAGATCGACTACAAGGACGTGCGCCTGCTCTCGCGCTTCCTGTCCGAGCGCGGAAAGATCGTGCCCTCGCGCATCACCGCCGTCTCGGCGAAGAAGCAGCGGGAGCTGGCGCTGGCGATCAAGCGCGCCCGCTTCCTGGCCCTGCTGCCCTATATCCTGGTCTGAGGAGCGCGCCATGGCCAACGTGGAACTGATCCTGCTCCAGCGTGTGGAGCATCTGGGACAGATGGGCGAGATCGTGAAGGTCAAGCCCGGTTATGCGCGCAACTACCTGCTGCCGCAGCTGAAGGCGATCCGCGCCAGCAAGGCGAACCGCGAGCGGTTCGAGCAGCAGCGCGCCCAGCTCGAGGCACAGAACCTGAAGCGCCGCGAGGAGGCCGAGCGGGTCGCCGAGCGGGTGGGCGGGCTGTCGGTGGTGGTGATCCGCCAGGCTGGCGAATCGGGCAGCCTCTACGGCTCGGTCTCGGCCCGCGACATCGCCGAGGCCACCACCGCGGCCGGCCTCACCATCAACCGCGACCAGGTGGTGCTGATCCATCCGATCAAGGCGCTGGGCCTCGTTCCGGTGCGGGTGGAGCTGCATCCGGAAGTGTCGATCCGGGTCACCGTCAATGTCGCGCGCAGCGCCGAGGAGGCCGAGCGGCAGGCGCGCGGGGAGCGGGTGAGCGCGGCCGAGGAGGCCGACGCCCAGCCCGATATCGACCCGGCGGCGATGTTCGAGGCCGAGCTCGAGGCCGAGCTGCCCTCCGCCTGAACCGACCCGGCCGGGCGCGTTTCGCGCCGCCCTGAAGCAGGCGTCATGGCCGGCTCAAAGGCCGGCCATGACGGGGCGCGGCGCGATCCCGGCACCGCAGGCGGGTTCCGGTCAGCGCCCGGCCACCCCCGGCGGCAGGACCACCTTGTCGCCCACCGTGATCCCCAGCCGCGCGGTGGTGCCGCCCGCCAGTTCCAGGGTGGCGATCACCTTGCCATGACTCGACAGCACCCGCAGGCTGTGCGGTACCGTGTTCGTCAGGATGCTGTCGATCCGGCCATCGGCGCCGATGAAGACCATGTCGAGCGGCACCAGCGTGTTCTTCATCCACATCCGCGAAACGATCGGCCGCTTCCACGGGAACAGCATCCCGCCGTCGGCCGCCACGCTCGGGCGGAACATCAGCCCGACGGTCTGTTCATGCCCGGTGCGGGCGATCTCCACCTGAAACCGGTGCGCGGCGCCGCCCGCGCCGATGATGGTCAGCGGCGCGGTGGGCAGCGGCGGCTGCGGCCCGGTGATCGTGCGGGCGAGGGCGGCGGTGGGCGCGAGCAGCGCCAGGGCCAGCAGGGAACGGCGGTTCATGCGGGGCAGGTCTCCAGCAGTCGCGGAAAGACGGGACGGATCGGACCCGGGCGCGGCGGGTCGCAGAGCGTGGTGAACCAGTGTTCCGGCGGGTCGCGCCCGGCGGCGCGATCATAGCGGAGGGCGCGCAGCACCGCCTCCGCCGCCGCGGGCAGGCGCGCGGGAATCGGCCGCGCGTTGAGGGTACCCCAGATCAGCGCCCAGGCCCGCCCGGTGGTCCATGGGTTGTAGCCGCCGCCGCCCAGCACCATCAGCCGCGGCGCCAGCGCCGGCAACGCGCGCGCCAGCCGCATGGCGATGGTGTTGGACAAAGCGAGCCGCGCCAGCGGGTCCTCGGCCAGCGCGTCCGCCCCCGCCTGCCACAGAATCGCCTGCGGCCGATGCGCGCGGATCGCCGGCAGCACCGCGTGCTCCAGCAGGAACCCATATTCGCTGTCGTTGGTCTCGGCCGGCAGCGGGAAATTGCGGATGCCGGGCGCGTGCGCGGTGCCGGTGCGCGGCCAGCGATCGGCCTCGTGCAGGCTGATCGTCAGCACGCCCGGATCGTCGGCGAAGGCGTCCTCCACCCCGTCGCCATGATGGGCGTCGGTGTCGAGATAGACGATCCGCGTGAGACCCTGGTCGCGCCAGGCGAGCAGCCCCAGCACCGGATCGTTGACAAAGCAGAATCCGGCGGCGCGGTCGGGCCTGCCGTGATGGGTGCCGCCGCCGGGGACATGGGCGATCCCGCCGGCCGCGGTCAGCCCGGCACCCAGCAGCACGCCGCCGGCCGAGATCGCCGGGCGGCGATACATCTCGGGGTAGATCGCGTTGCCGTCGCGGCCCAGCCGGTAGCGGGCGCGATCCTCGGGCGGCGGATCGCCGGTGGCCTCCGCCCGACGCAGGGCGGCGAGGTAGGCCGGGTCGTGGAACCGCGCCAGCGCGGCGTCGTCGGCCTGCGGCGCCTCGCGATACGCGGCATCGGGCAGCCAGCCCAGCGCCCGGCAGAGATCGGTGCAGACCGAGACCCGCGGCACCGCCAGCGGATGTTTCGGCCCGTAGCTGGAATGGCGGTAGATCTCGCTGCCGATATAGATCGGGCCGGTCACGTATGGCGCTGCGGCATCGCCCGCGGGATCACCGTGCGGGCGATGGAGTGATCGAGCGCCTCGAAGTCGTGATAGCCGATGGCGGCGTAGAGCTCGGCCCGCGTCTGCATCCGCTCCACCATGTTATGAGTGCCGCCGTCGCGGCGGATGGCGGCGTAGAGCTCCGCCTGCGCCTTGTTCGCCACCCGCAGCGAGCTGACCGGCCAGATCACCATCCGGTAGCCCATCGCCTGGAACTCGGCGGCGGTGAAGAACGGGGTGCGGCCGAACTCGGTCATGTTGGCGAGCAGCGGTGCCTTCACCCGGGCGGCGAATTCGCGGAACATTTCGGCGGTGGTCAGGGCCTCGGGGAAGATCGCGTCGGCGCCGGCTTGCAGGTAGAGTTCGGCGCGGGCGACGGCGCCGTCGATGCCTTCCGAGGCGGCGGCGTCGGTGCGGGCGATCACGAACAGATGTCGCCGGGCGCGGGCGGCGGCGGCGATCTTGGCCGCCATGTCGTGCGGATCGGCGAGCTTCTTGTCGTTCAGATGGCCGCATTTCTTGGGCAGCAGCTGGTCCTCGATATGCACCGCCGCCGCCCCCGCGTCCTCGAAGCAGCGGACCATGTGCATGACGTTGAGGGCCTCGCCGTAGCCGGTGTCGCCATCGACCAGCACCGGCAGCCCGGCGGCGCGGGACAGCTGGCGGACGAAGAACGCGACCTCGTCCACGGTGATGATGCCGAGATCGGGCAGGCCCATCTGCGCGGTCATCGCCGCGCCCGAGAGGTAGAGGGCGGCGAAGCCCGCCTCGCGGGCCTGAAGGGCCGCCATGCCGTTATGCGCGCCCGGCAGTTGCAGGATCTCGGGGCGGGCGAGCAGGGCGCGAAACCGCTCCCCGGCGGGGGCGGCTTGCAGGTCGGCGGCGATCAGGTAGGTCATGGCGCGGGTCCGGGCTGGGGTGCCCGGTGTAGCAGGGACCCGGGTGGCGCCGGAACCCGGGGTCAGTCCCGGCGCGGGCGCCCGCCCAGCGCCCCGTTGGCGCGCGCCGCCGCCGCCTTGGCCGGCGAGGTGGCGCGCCCGGCTTGGCCTGCCACCCAGGCGCGGGCGCCGCAGAGCTCGGCCAGCAACTCGGGGACCGAGAGGTCCAGATCGAGCGCCTCCCAGTGCAGCCCGTAGCCGGCGCCGAGCAGCTCCACCGCGTCACGCAGCACCGGCGGGGCGGCGCCCAGCCCCGGGACCAGCCGCACCGGGATCACCAGTTCCACCCCGTTGGTCAGGCTCAGGATCAGGGCATCGCGGGCGGCATCATGGCGGGCGGCGCGGGCGCGCGGGGTCGCGCCGCGGGCGGTGCCGCCGCGGGAGGCCGCAAGGTCAAGTGCCTGGTCCGAAATCTCTGTCATCACGGCCACCATGGATCGTCTCCCACCGGGCGCGCAGATGGCGCTGCTGCTCGGAAACCAGACGCAACGCGCGGCGCGCCTCGCCGCGGGACATGCCGTCGGTCCAGACCAGGTCCGGTTCGCCATCGGGGCCGAGAAGATCGATCCAGGCCTGACCGTCGCCGAACACATGCACATGCGGCGGCGGGTGGTCGTTGAGGAAGATCACCACCCGTAGCCCCTGGGCCTTGAGCACCGTCACCATGGGCGATATAACCTATCCTGTTAGGTATTGCAAGGGTAGAAGCGGGGCATCACCGGATCAGCAGCCCTTGCCCGGTCGGCAGGCTCAGGATCATCGCCCCGCGGCGGGCGGCGAAGGTATCCATCGCCGCCTTCTGGCCGCGATGGGTGGCCCAGGCGTAATCGTCCAGCAGCACCATCGCCCCCGGCACCAGCCGGTCCCAGAAAAACTCCAGCGCCGCGATCTCCGGGGCGACGATGTTCATGTCGATCGAGAGGTAGGCGACCGCCCGGTCGGCGGGGAAGGCGGCGAGGCTTCCGGGCACCTCGCCGCGGATCAGCCGGCAGCGCGGCCAGGGGGCGAAATTGGCGGTCGCGGCGGCAAAACATTCCTCGTAGCTGTGCCGGTTGTGCCAGCCGCCGATGCCGGCGCGCTCCTCCGCGGTCATCTGCGCCTCGGGGATGCCGGCGAAGGTGTCGAACAGCCAGAAATCGCGGTCCTGGGTGTTGAAATCCAGCCAGTCGCAGATCGCGACCGACATCATCCCGGTATCGACGCCGCATTCGACGAAATCGCCGCCCAGGCGGGCGGCCTGGCTCGCCGCCCACAGCACCACGTGGATGATCCAGCGGTTGTCGTCGATCCCCGCGCCCTTGCGCCCGCGCGCCGCCCAGCCCCGCCCATGGGCGCGGCGGAATCCCGGGTCATCGAGAAAATCGGCACTCTTGTTATAGACGCCGAGGCCGCATCCTTCGTAGGTGTATTGTTTCATCACCGGCGCGCCGCCGGTGGGGAACACGATCTCGCCGCCGTCGTAGCGCAGCGCGATCGCGCGCGGCAGCGCCCGTGGATCGATGCAATCCATCACATCAGCCTTTCGGTCCAGGTGCGCGGGGTGCGTTCGGTGCGGATCTCGAGATCGAGGTGGTAGCGGAACTTGCGCGGCCCCAGCGTCCGGATGTGCTCCACCACGTCGCGCAGCCCCTCCTCCAGGCCGCGGGTGGTGCGGTAGCCCAGCAGGCGCCGCGCGCGGTCGGAGGAACACCAGGCGTGCTTCACCTCGGCGGGGCGATCCTTGAGGTGGATCGCCTGGCCCTCGAAGCCGGTGAGGTCCTTCAGACGGCGGAACAAGGCGTTGATCGACACGAATTCCTCATCGGGACCGATATTGACCACCTGGGACAGGCCGCGGTCCGTCAGCCCCATCGCCAGCAGGCAGGAAAGACAATCCTCGACATGCGAGAAGCAGCGCTGCTGTTCCCCGTCGCCATAGATGAAGGGCTGGCGGCCCTGCAGCATCAGGTTGGCCATGATGGAGGCGACGTTGCGGTAGGGATCGTCGAATTTCTGCCGCCGGCCGATGATGTTGTGCGGCACCGCGATCGCGTATTCCACCCCGTGCGCGGCGGCGAGGTTGCGCAGCGCCGCCTCGGCGGCCACCTTGGCGATCCCGTACGGGTCCTGCGGGCGCGGATCGAACCCTTCCTCGAACGGCACCTGGTTGGTGCCGTAGCGCGCCATCGAGGAGCAGAACACGATCCGCCGCGCCCCGCCGGCGACCGCGGCCGAAAAGACCGCGACCGATCCGGTCAGGATGTTGTCCATGATCATCGCCGGGGCGAACACCGACAGCCCCTCGTAGGCGGTGGCGGCGCAGTGATAGATCAGCTCGGCGCCTTTCATCACCTTCGCCATCGCGTTGAAATCGCGGCAGTCGTACTGGTAGAACTCGGCCTCCGGCGGGACGTTGACCAGCTCGCCGCCCAGCAGCGAATCGCAGCCGACCACATGGTGGCCCATCGCCAGCAGGCGCTCGGCCAGGTGGCTGCCCAGGAATCCGGCGATGCCGGTCACGAAGATGCGCATCGCGCTCCTATCGGATCAGGGTCGCGCGCAGCGCCTGACCGCCCTTGTTGAAGACTGTTTCGATCTCGATCGCGGCGAACCCGAGCTGCGCCGCGATCGCGCGCAGCTTGCCCGCGGTGTAGGCGCTGCGATGGAATTGTCCGGCCCCGTTCTGGTTGCCGAAGAACATGGTCTGCAGAATCCCCCAGCGCTGATCGAGCCCCCGGCCGCAGCCCGCGTAGTGATCGGCGGCACCCACCACGTAGAAATCCCGCCACTCGTCGCGCGCGGCCAGGAACTGCGCGCAGACCCACTCGAAATCCGGGACTTCGAGGCGCAGCACCCCGCCCGGGCGGAGCACGCGGGCCATTTCGAGCCACACCAGCCCCTCCTCGGCGAAGGAGAAATGCTCGAACAGATGCTCGGCCAGCACCTCGGCCACCGAGGCGTCGGGGTAGGGCAGGGTGGTGGGGTCGATATCGGTCACCACCCCGGCGGCGCGCGCGATGCGGTCGATATTCACCCAGCCCGGCAGCACCCGGGTGCCGCAACCCAGATGCAGCCGCGGCGCGGCGGCGGCGATGCCGTCCATCGGCGCCGCTCAGGCGGCGGCGCGGCGGGGGGCACCCGCGCGCGCGGCCAGTTCCAGGGCATGCATGGTCAGATCCACCTCCGGGACAAGGGCGCCGGCGGCCGCGATGGCCTCGGCCAGGGCGGAGGCATGAAACCGCGCCTCCAGCGGCGAACAGGACTCGAGGGCGGCGAGGCGCGCGGGCAACCAGGCGTCCAGCCCGGCCGCCTCGGCGCGCAGCAGACCGAGCCAGCGGGCGCGGAAGATCGCCGCTGCGTCCTCCATCAGCCCCAGCCGGACGGGATGCGGCAGCGGCACCGCGGCGAGCATTTCGAGATGCGCCCAGGCGGTGGTGATGAGCGGGGTGCGCCAGCGCGCCTCGGCCAGCGTATCGTCGAGCGGCAGCCCTACCCGCCCCTGGGCGGTGGCGGCGCGGGCCAGGGTCAGCACCGGCCGGCCGCCGTCGCGGCGCCAGTAGAGCAGGTCGGGGACGTGGCGGATCTCGCCCCAGAGCGCGAGCTCGGCCAGCACCACATGATCCCATCCGGCGCGGTAGCGGATCGGCGACAGGCGCTCGGTGGCCGCGCGCCGATAGACCCCCCAGAACGACGGCGAGGAGGTGTAGCGCGCCATCACGTGCCGCGCCCGCGCCGGGGCGTCCGGGCCGATCGCCGCCAGCCGGTGCTCGGGCGGATAGGCAGCGCGGATCTCGTCGGCGCCGGTGAAGATCAACCCGCCGGCGTGGCACATCGCGCAGGCCGGATGGGCGGTCAGCACCGCCATGCAGCTGGCGACGAAATCGGGCGCGATCAGATCGTCGGCCGATTTCGGCATGACGAAGTCGGCATCGCCCAGCCAGAAGCCGCGTTGGAACGCCGCCACCGCGCCGCCGTTGTGGCGCAGGCGGATCGTGCGGATGCCGGGACGATCGGCATAGCCCGCCAGCACCGCGGCGGTGGCGTCGGTGGAGCCGTCATCGATCAGGGTCAGCCGCAGCGCGGGCCAGGTCTGGGCCAGTACGCTCTCGATTGCGGCGCCCACCGTGGCGGCGCCGTCATGGACGAAGAGGTTGACATCCACGACCGGCAGGTCGGGCATCGGGCCATACTCCCGCAATCGCGGGCAGCATGGGCGTGCCACCTTTCCGTTCGGTTAATGCGGGATCAGCCCCCCGCCAGCCCGCGCCCGAGCACCACCAGCGCCGTGCCCAGCCCGGCCAGCACCGCGCTCAGCGGCTTGTCGGCGAGCCACAGAAGGGCCTGTTCGGCCCCGGGCCAGCGCAGATCGGGAAAATTGCCGCCCGTCGCGGACCAGAGATCGACCAGCGGGAAGTCGGGCCAATCGCCGCCGGTCCACCACAGCACCGCCTGCCAGGTCACGGTGCCGAACGCGCCGGCCAGGGCCAGCAGGCCCAGGTGCTGCAACAGCTCCCCCAGCCAGTCGCTCGGCCGGGAGCTCTGCAGCGTCGGCATGGTTGCCTCAGGGGCGGTGGGTCATGTTGGCGGCAAGCATCGCGTCCAGCCGCTGCCCCAACGCGGCGGCCACCATCGAGACCGACGGTGGGGCCGGCTGGACCGCCGGGGTTGCCGCTGCCACCGGCGTGGCGGGCGCGGACGCGCAGCCGGACAGTCCGAGCATCGCACCCGAGATAAACGCGGCCATCAGGGCGGGACGGGAAACCGACATGCCGAGCACTCCGATCGAGCCGTCACACCTCCGTGGCGGAACGAAACCAGAGTACGCACGTTGCGGGTAACAAACCAATCACAAACCCGCGAGGGATGCGGCCTAGGGAATCCGGTCTAGAGCGGCACCCCGGTCAGTGCCCTGCTGGTGCGGATGGTCTGCAATGTCTGCACCCGCGTCACCGTGGGCAACCCGGTCAGGCGCTGCGTCAGGAGGTTCTCGTGCATGGTATCGCGCGCCACCAGCCGCAGCAGGAAATCGCCGCCGCCGCGGATCATATGACACTCCCGCAACTCCGGCCAGGACGCCACGGTCTGTTCGAACGCCGACAGCACCGCCTCCTTCTGGCTGTCGAGTCCGACCACGGCGAAGAAGGTGATCTCCCAGCCCAGCTTCTGCGGGTCGGGGTCGGCGTGGTAGCCGCGGATCACCCCGGCTTCCTCCAGCCGCCGCACCCGGCGCAGGCAGGGCGGGGCCGAGATGCCGGCGCGGCGGGCCAGCTCCACGTTGGTGATGCGGCCGTTCGCCTGCAACTCCGCGAGGATGCGGCGGTCGATGGCGTCCAGCACGGGCGTCTCGGCGAGCGAGGGTTTCATCGGGATGGCCAATCAGGAGGGAACGGGGTCCGAATTTGGGGCGGGACTATCCGCAGCCCCGACCCGGGCCGCAAGATGGGCGGCGGCGTTAGGACCGGATTAAGCATCCGCGGTCAGTCTGAGGCCCATGGCAGCGCGCGAACGTAACGGCAACGGTAAACCCCGCCCGATCATCGTCAAGCGGGAGGAAGTGAGCGCCGGCGGCCATCACGGCGGGGCCTGGAAAGTCGCCTACGCCGATTTCGTCACCGCCATGATGGCGTTCTTCCTGGTGATGTGGCTCATCAACGCCACCACCGAGGATCAGCGCAAGGGGCTCGCCGATTATTTCAGCCCCACCAACCTGCTCAGCCACAATTCCTCGGGCACCGGCAAGCCGTTCGGCGGCGAAACGGCGTTCTCCAACGGTGCGATGGTCTCCGACAAGGGCGCGGTGGAGGTCACGCAGGGCCTGCACCCGGTGTTGGACAATCCGATCCCGCCGCGCCGCTCGGCCAGCCGCCGCGCCCCGCATGGCGGGCGCGGGCATGGCCGCCAGGGGGCGACCGCCGCGCCCGGGGCGGGCGGCGGCGGGGTTATCGCCGCCGCCGCGGTGGGGCCGGCCGGCGCCGCGCCGCCGCC
>JAKBCO010000291.1 GCA_021807785.1 Pseudomonadota bacterium | reverse complement strand
AGGCCGCCGCCGAGCCGGCGGCCCCGCCGCCGCAGCTGCGCCCCTCGGCGCCGCCGCCCCCGCGCGGCGACGTCATCCCGCCGCCGCCCCGCTCCTTCGTGCCCGCCCAGGCGCCGCGCCCGGCGGGGCCGGAGCGTGGCAACATCTTCAGCACCGTGACCGGCATGTTCGGCGGCCGGCGCCATCAAGGCGTGGCCGCGCCCCACGAGCGCGCCACCCCCTCCGCGCACCAACCCCCCTCCTCGCACCACCCCGATATGCCGGACGAAACCGTCCGCCCGATCACCCGGTCGATCACCGCCGAGGACATGGACCCGGGCGGGCCGGTCCCGGCCTTCCTGCGGCGCGACCGCACGCGCGCCTTCGGCACGGGAAAAGCCTGACCAATCAATCACTTACCCGGTAATACCGGGAAACAAAGAGTGACTGGCGGCGAACACGGGCGATCTCTATCTCGGGGATCGCCCGTTTTGCATCGCAGCAGGATTCCGCGATGCCGGCGGGCCCCAGAACGGGACCGGGAACAGACATGGACGCCCTCGCCGCCGTCGCCGAACCGCCACGCCCGCGCCCGCCGCTCGCCGCGCCGGTCACGCCGCGCGCGCGCCAGCACAGCCTGAAGGCCGAAATCGGCTGCGTCGGCACCGGCGTGCATTCCGGCACCGAGGTCCATCTCGCCATCGCCCCCGCCCCCCCCGGCCACGGCATCGTCTTCCGCCGCACCGATCTCGGCCGCGACATCCCGGCCCGGTTCGACCATGTCGCCGATGCCCGCCTCGCCACCACCCTCGCGCTGCCCGGCGCGCCCGATATCCGCGTCGGCACCGTCGAGCACCTGCTCGCCGCGCTCGCCGGACTCGGCATCGACAACGCGCTGATCCGCCTCGACGGGCCGGAAGTCCCCATCCTCGACGGCTCCGCCGCGCCCTACGTCTTCCTGATCGACTGCGCCGGCATCGAAGCCCAGGACGCGCCGCGCCGCTTCCTCACCCCGCCCCGCGTCATCCGGGTCGAGGACGGGGAGGCCTTCGCCGAGCTGCGCCCGATCCCGCGCGCCGACACGCTGGACATGCGCCTCTCCATCGATTTCCCGGCCGCCGCCATCGGCCGCCAGGCCATCGCGCTCCATCTCAGCCCGGAAAACTTCCGCCGCGAGCTGGCCTCCGCCCGCACCTTCGCCATGGCCGAGGACGTGGCGGCCCTGCAACGCGCCGGCCTCGCCCTCGGCGGCAGCCTCGCCAACGCGGTGGTGGTGGACGGCGCGCAGGTGCTCAACCCGGGCGGGCTGCGGATGGACCGCGAATTCGCCCGCCACAAGCTGCTGGACGCGGTGGGCGATCTCGCCCTCGCCGGCGCCCCCATCCGCGGCCGCTTCCTCGCCCATCGCACCGGCCACGCCCTCAACAACCGCCTGCTGCGCGCGCTGTTCGCCGAGCAGGCGCTGGCGGTTCCCGCCGCCGCCTGATCGGACTAGGCTTCGGGCCCCAGCGCGCCGAGGCCAGCCATTCCCTCCCCTTCGTCCCGGATCGCCATCATCGGTGGCGGCGTCATCGGCCTTGCCATCGGCTGGCGGCTGGCCCAGCGCGGCCGTTCCGTCACCGTGCTGGAACGCGACCGCGCCGGCCGCGGCGCGTCCTGGGCCGCCGCCGGAATGCTCGCCGCCGGGGTGGAAACCGAGCCCGGGGAGGCCGCGCTCGCCGCCCTCAACCGCGCCAGCCTCGCCCTCTGGCCCGAATTCGCCGCCGAGCTCGAAGCCGCCTCCGGCGTGGCCGTAGGGCTGCGCCGGGAAGGCACGCTGATGCTGGCGCTGACCCGCGACGATCTCGCCAGCCTGCGCTTCAGCTACGAGTTCCAGCGCGGCCACGGGATCGAACTGCACTGGATGACCCCGCGCGAGGCGCTGGCGCGCGAGCCGCACCTCGCCCCCTCGCTCGCCGGGGCGGTGTTCTCGCCCGGCGATCACCAGGCCGACAACCGCGCCCTCGGCACGGCCCTGGCCGCCGCCTTCCGCGCCGCCGGCGGCGACTTGCGGGAAGGCACCGCCGTCACCGGTCTCGACCTCACGGCCGGGCGCGTGACCGGGGTCATCGCCGGCGAGCGGCGGTTCCCCGCCGATACCGTGGTGCTCGCCGCCGGCGCCTGGTCGGCCACCCTCCCCGGCCTGCCGCCCGAGGCCCGCCCGCCGGTGCGCCCGGTCAAGGGCCAGATGCTGGCGGTGCGGATGGACCCGGCGGCACCGCTGCTGCGTCACGTGGTCTGGGCCCCCAAGGCCTATCTGGTGCCGCGCGCCGACGGGCGGCTGATCGTCGGCGCCACCACCGAGGAACGCGGCTTCGACCCCCATCTCACCGCCGGCGGGCTCTACGCCCTGCTCGACGGCGCCTGGCGCGCGCTGCCGGGGATCGAGGAGCTGCCGATCGCCGAAACCTGGGTCGGCTTCCGCCCGGGATCGCGCGACGACGCCCCGCTGCTGGGCCCCGCCGCGCTCCCCGGCCTGATCCTCGCCACCGGACATCACCGCAACGGCATCCTGCTGACCCCGATCACCGCCGCGCTGCTTGCCGAGTCCCTGCTGACGGGTAAAGTCCCGCCCCAGATGGCGCCGTTCGCGCCGTCGCGCTTCCGCGCGAAGGACAAGACATGATCGCAACCATCCGCGTGAACGGGCAGGAGGAAACGCTGACGGCCGACACCCTGGCCGAGCTGGTCGCCGCCCGTGGCGTGCGCCGCCCGCGCGGCGTGGCGGTGGCGGTCAACGGCGCCGTCGTCACCGCCGCGCGCTGGCCGGAGGTGCGGCTGGCCCCCGGCGACGCGGTGGAGATCGTCCGCCCGTTCGGAGGCGGCTGATGGACGCGCTCGAAATCGCCGGCCAGACCCTCCCCTCCCGCCTCTTCATGGGCTCCGGCGGCTACCCCAACCAGCAGGTCCTGCTCGACTCGCTGGCCGCCGCCGCGCCGGCGCTGGTGACCGTCGCCATCCGGCGCATCAGCCTGGAAGCCTACGCCGAAAGCCTGGTCGATCTGCTGGACGGCTGGCGCCTGCTGCCCAACACCGCCGGCTGCATGACGGTGAAGGACGCGGTCCTGACCGCCGAGCTCGGCCGCGAGGCGCTGGAAACCAGCTGGGTCAAGCTCGAACTCATCGGCGACCGCGAAACCCAGTACCCCGACGTGGTCCAACTCCTGGAAGCCACCGAAACCCTGGTCCGCAACGGCTTCACCGTCCTGCCCTACTGCAACGACGACCCGGTCACCTGCCGCAAGCTGGCCGACCTCGGCGCCGCCGCCGTCATGCCGCTCGGCTCGCCGATCGGCAGCGGACTCGGCATCGCCAACCCGCACGCCATCGAACGCATCGTCGCCACCAGCCCGGTGCCGGTGATCCTGGACGCCGGCATCGGCACCGCCTCCGACGCCACCCTGGCCATGGAACTGGGCTGCGCCGGCGTGCTGCTCAACACCGCCATCGCCCGCGCCCGCGACCCCCAACGCATGGCCGCCGCCATGCGCGCCGCCACCGCCGCGGGCCGCGACGCCTACCTCGCCGGCCGCATCCCGCGCCGGGCGCTGGCCGAGCCGTCCAGCCCGCAATTGGGGTTGATCGGCGGGTGAGGGCGCGGGGGCCGGGGAGCAAGGCCAGGGGGGCGCTGCCCCCCTTGACCCCCCGCCA
>JAKBCO010000055.1 GCA_021807785.1 Pseudomonadota bacterium | reverse complement strand
GGCGGCGAGGGGAGTTTCGGACATAACACCTTCTGTCATGTCTGCTAACTCGGCGCAAGCGGATTTCGCCGACAAGTTATTTGTATTGACAGACCCTGTTAGTGGTAGTAACTCTTTGGTGTTCTATCGACGTTCACACCGCCCGGAGCCCGAATGCCCGCCAAACTCACCTGGACCGCCACCCAGGACGCCCAGATCCAGCGCCTCCGCGCCGAGGGGGTCTCATGGGACAGCATCGCCGCCAGCCTCGCCATCACCCGCTGGTCCGCCATCGAACGCGGCCGGCGCCTTGACGTTCCCCGGCGCCCCGCCCGCGTCACGCCGGCCCAAGACGATCCGGACCGCGAGCCGCTGCCGCCCGGGCACCCGGTCAGCTGGACCGCGCTGACCGCCGGCACCGTGCTCGACGGCATCCCCTACCCGCTTCCCTGCTTTCCCCGCTGACGAGGCCCGCATGTCCGCGACCCTGACCCTGCTCGAAACCACCCCGGCGATCGACGCCAGCTACCTCATCTGGCGGCTGGAGGAAGCCGGCGCCACCCTCCTCGCCTTGCCGCCCAGCGGCTGGAGCACCGGCCTGCGCACCTCCAATCTCGACATCGTGCGCACCGCCGCGGAAAGCTATGGCTGGACCGCCAAGCGCATCCGCCCGCCGATGCCCTCGGCGGCGAAAATCACGCGGATGGACGAGGCGATGGGATGGATCCCGCTGATCCCGCTGGATCGCTACGTGCTGCGCCGGATCGTCGGCGCGCGCAGCCTGGTGCATCCGGTGAGCGACCGGCACCTGTTCCCTTGGCGCAAGCTGGGCGCCATGCTGGGCGCCGACCACAAGGCGGTGCAGCGCTGGCATAAGCAGGGGATCGACCTCATCGTCGCGGGGCTGCGCGCGGACGGGGACCCGCCCCGCCCGGCGGTCAGCGGAATGCGCAGCCGGCCTGCAAGCCGAACGCCTTGAACACCTTGGCGGCAGGACAGAATCCGGTGATGCCCGCTTGCAGCAGGTTGACCCCCACAAAGGCGGTCAGCAGCAAGAACCAGGGGCTGACCCACCAGCCCAGCGCCAGGCTTGCCAGCACCATCACGCCGGCGAAGGAGAGCACGGCATTGTCGATCGTCATCGGGGCAACTCCTTAAGAAGGTTGATGCGGCAGATGGCCGCGGGCGAAGGCGACGATCCGCGCGGCGTCCATCGCGCCGGCGGTCTGGCCGGCGACCCGGCCGTGGTCGAACAGGAACAGCGCCGGAATCCCCTGCACGCCCAGGCGGGCGGTGATCTCCGGCGCCTCGTCGGCATTGAGCTTCAAAAGCCGTATCTCCGGTTCCAGCATCGTGGCGGCCCGCTCGAACGCCGGGGCCATGGCGCGGCACGGGCCGCACCAGGGCGCCCAGACATCGACCAGCACCGGAATGTCGTTGCCGGCGATGTGCTTTTCGAATCCGGCGGCGTCCACCGCCGCCGGGTGCCCCTCGAACAAGGGTTGGTGGCAGGCTCCGCAACGGGCCGAAGCGGGGCCGCGCGCGGCGGGCACTCGGTTGGTCGCCGCGCAATGCGGGCAGACGATATGGGCGGGATCAGGCCGGGGCATCGCTGGCGGGCTCCTTCAGCTTGGCGATGTTGAGCTGGTTCATCAGGAAACGCTCGTAGAACGGCTCGCTTTCGCCGCTGCGCACCTTGCGCAGGAAGTATTTTTCAAACCCGATCTTCGCCAGATGTACCCAGCTGCCCTTGGCCGCCCAGTTGACGTTGCGCGGCGGGATCTGCGGCTGCGCGACGAATGCCACGCCGCCATCGCCGAAATCCGCGAGGCACACGGCATTCCAGGTCGGGCGCGCCGCGGCCGGCTGCCCGCGCAGGAGCGCGCCGATGTTGCGCGCGGTGGCGGTGACCATGGATTCGATCATGAAGCCAGTCTTCGGCACCCCGACCGGGACCGGCGTCGGCCCCACCGGCGGGATCGCCACGCACACCCCCACCGCGAAGACGTTGGGGAAGCGCGGGTTGCGCTGATGCGCGTCCACCATGACGAAGCCGCGCGGATTGGTCAGCCCGTCGATCCCGCGCAGCGCTGCGACGCCGCGGAACGCCGGCAACATCATGGAGAACCGGAACGGCAGATCGTGCTTTGCCGCCACCGCCCCGTCGGCCGCCACCTCCTCGACATGCATCAGGCCCGGATCCACCGCGGTTACCCGCGCATTGGTGATCCATTTGATATGGCGCTGGCGGAATTCGGATTCCATCAGCGATTTGGTATCGCCGACGCCGTCCAGCCCCAGATGGCCGATATAGGGCTCGGCTGTGACGAAACTCATCGGCACCCGGTCCCGCAGCTTCCGCTTGCGCAGCTCGGTGTCCAGGATATACGCGAACTCGTAGGCGGGGCCGAAGCATGACGCCCCCTGCACCGCGCCGACCACGATCGGGCCGGGATCAGCGCAGAACGCCTCGAACGCGGTGCGGGCCTGTTCGGCGTGGCCAGTCTGGCAGATCGACTGGGTCTGTCCCTCCGGCCCCAGGCCGGGGATCTCGTCGAACGCCAAGTCGGGACCGGTGGCGATCACGAGGTAGTCGTAGCCGATCGTGGTGCCGTCATCGAGCATCACCTGGCTGGCCGCGGGGTCCACCCGCTTCGCCCCGGTGGTGATGAAGCGCACCCGGCGCTTCTGCATCACCCGGTCGAGCTTCACCTCGATATCGGCGCGGTCGCGCCAGCCGACCGCCACCCAGGGGTTGGACGGAGTGAACTGGAACGCATCGCCCTGGCCGATCAGGGTGACGTGATCCTCCGCCCGGGCCTGATCGGCCAACTCGAACGCGGCCAGGGTTCCGCCCAGACCCGCGCCCAAAACCAGAATCTCGGCCATGACGTGCGCCTTTTCAACAGGTTGGAGGGGAAATCCCCCGGACAGGCGGGGCGGGCCGGCACTCAGCTCTTGACGATATATGCGAAGATGCGTATTTTCGCAAGTATGAAATTGGACCTGCCCGCCATGCACGCCGCGGCCGACCACGCGAGCGAGCTGCTCAAGTCGCTGGCCAACCGCCACCGGCTTCTGATCCTCTGTCAGTTGCTGGACGGGGAACGCTCGGTCGGCGACCTGGTAACGTTCCTGGGCATCCGTGACACCGTCGTTTCCCAGCACCTCGCGCTACTGCGTAAGGACGGGCTTGTGGCGGCGCGCCGGGAAGGTCAGACCATCCGCTACGCCATCGCCTCCGCCCCGGCCCAGGCCATCCTGGGCGCCCTGGCGGGAATCTATTGCACCCAAGAGGCCACCTGCCTCGCCCCCCAGTCCTGAACCGGAGCCGCTGCATGTCCGCCCGTCCTTCCTTGCGAGAAATCACCGCCGCAGATGTCGCCTTGGGCCTGCGTGACCACAGCCTGCTGCTGGTGGATGTGCGGGAACCGGCGGAATTCGCCGCCGAGCGCATCCACGGTGCGCTGCTCTTCCCGCTCTCCAGCTTCGATCCGGCGGCCTTGCCGGCGGATGGCTCACGGCCGGTGGTTTTCCATTGCGGCAGCGGCAAGCGTTCGGCGGTGGCGGTGGGGCGCTGCCTGGAGGCGGGCGTGCCAGCCTTCACCCATATGAAGGGCGGGCTGATCGCGTGGAAGGCTGCCGGCCAGCCGACGGTGCGGCTGAACCCGGCGACCGGTGCGGTGATGGACCGGCGGTGATGCGCCCGCTGCTGCGGTCTTTGGCAGTGCTGCTGCTGGCGGTGCTGCCGGCGCAGGCGGCCCCGGCACTGTTCACTACCACCCTGCGGCGGGTGGCGGACGAGAAAGCGGTCTTCGCCACCGTGGAAAGCCGCAACGTCGCGCCCGCGCGCACGCGCATCGGCGGCACCGTCACCGGGCTTGCGGTCCGCGACGGGGATTTCGTCCATGCCGGGCAGGTGATCGCCACCATCCATGACGCCAAGCTGGCGCTGCAGATCTCCGCGCAGGACGCGGAGATCTCGGGGTTGCGCTCGCAACTGGCCCAGGCCGGCATCGATCTCGCCCGCGCCGAGGCGCTGGCCCACAGTGGCGCCGTCGCTCGCGCCCAGCTGGACCGTGCCCGTACCGCCGTCCGGGTCGCGCAAAGCGCGCTCAACGCCCGGATCGCCGCCCGCGCCGTGACCGCCCGCCAGCTGGCGGAAGGCGCGGTGCTGGCGCCGATCGACGGCCGGGTGCTGGAGGTGCCGGTGACCGACGGCACGGTGGTGCTGCCGGGCGAGACGGTCGCCACGGTGGCCGAGCAGCATTTCGTGCTGCGGATGCGGGTACCCGAACGCCACGCCCTGAGCCTGAAAGCGGGCGACCCGATTCGCTTCGACGGAACCGCGCTGGGGGTGAAAGGTCCGGTGTTCGGGCGTATCAGCCTGGTCTATCCGCGGATCGTGAACGGGGCGGTGCGCGCCGACGCCACCGCGCCCGGGGTCGGCAGCTATTTCGTGGGCGAACGGGTGCGGGTCTTCGTCCCGGCCGGGCATCGGCCCGCCATTGTGGTGCCGCGAGGCTTCATCCTGTCCCGGTTCGGCCAGGATTACGTGCGCCTGCGCGCCAAATCCGGCGCGGTGATCGACGTGCCGGTGCAGCGCGGTCTGCCGCTACCCACAAAAGCGATGCCCGACGGCGTGCAGATCCTGGCCGGGCTCCGCGCGGGTGAAACCCTGGTCCACCCATGAAACTCGGCCTTTCCGGGCGGTTGACCCGCGCCTTCATCCGCTCGCCGCTCACGCCGTTGTTCTTGCTCGCGGCGCTGGCAGCCGGGCTGGTCGCGGTGCTGACCATTCCGCGCGACGAGGATCCGCAGATCCATGTCCCGATGGTCGATGTGATGGTGCAGGCCAACGGGCTGCGTGCCGCGGATGCGGCCGAGCTGGTGACCAAGCCGCTCGAGACCATCCTCAAGACCATCCCGGGCGTCGATCACATCTACTCGGAGACCGAGGACGACCAGGTGCTGGTCACCGCAAGGTTCGACGTGGGCACCAACGAGGATGCCGCGGTGCTGCGGGTGAACGACAAGATCCGCGCCAACATGAACCGGATCCCGGTGGGCATCCCGCCGCCGCTGGTGGTGGGGCACGGGATTAACGACGTGGCGATCCTGGCCCTTACCCTGACCCCCACCGCGGCCGCCGCTTCGCACTGGAACCAGGCGGCGCTGACCGATCTGGCGACCAAGCTGCGGGATCAGCTCATCAAGGTCCCGAATATCGGGCTGACCTATCTGTCTGGTAGCGATCCGATGCAGATCCGGGTGGAACCGGAACCGGACAAGCTGATGCTGTATGGCGTCACCCTGCAACAACTGGCTTCCCGGATCGCCGAGGCCAATCGCAGCTTCGTGGTCGGCAATCTGTTCACGCGCGGGAAGATCCGCAGCGTCGCCGCCGGGCAGACCCTGTTCGGGGTGCCGGATATCGGCCTGCTGCTGCTGACCACCCGCGCCGGGCGGCCGGTCTATGTGCGCGACGTGGCGCGGGTGGTGATGGGCCCGGCGCCGCGCCAGGCTCATGTGTTCGACATCACCCATGACAAGTCCGGCTGGCACACCACGCCCGCCGTCACGCTGTCGCTCGCCAAACGGGCCGGCAGCAACGCGGTGGTGGTGGCGGCCGACGCGCTGGCGCGGGTGAAGGCGCTGGAAGGCAGTCTGCTGCCGCGCGACATCCGGGTGCAGGTCACCCGCAACTACGGCCGCACCGCGAACGAGAAAGCCAACGAGCTGCTGTTCCACCTGGGGCTCGCCACGATCTCCATCGTGGTGCTGATCGCGCTGGCGGTGGGCTGGCGGGAGGCGGTGGTGACCCTGGTGGTGATCCCCACCACCATCCTCGCCACCTTGTTCGCCTCCGAGTTGATGGGATACTCGATCAACCGGGTATCGCTGTTCGCGCTGATTTTCTCCATCGGCATCCTGGTCGATGACGCGATCGTGGTGGTGGAGAACATCGCCCGCCACTGGGCGATGCCGGATACGCGCTCGCGCCGCCGTGCCGCCATCGAGGCGGTGGCCGAAGTCGGCAACCCCACCATCGTCGCCACCCTGACGGTCATCACCGCGCTGCTGCCGATGCTGTTCGTCCAAGGGCTGATGGGGCCGTATATGGCGCCGATCCCGGCCAATGCCTCGGCGGCGATGCTGTTCTCGTTCTTCGTCGCGATGGTGGTGGCGCCGTGGCTGATGTGCAAGCTCGCCGGGCGTGACGCCTTCGCCGCCGACGCGCGTGCCGAGGAGGTGGAGTTCCTGGAACTCACCACCCCGGCGCTGGTGCATGAGGCGGAAGCCGCCGCGACCCATCCCGACCGGCTGGGACGGATCTACCGCGCCGTGGCCGAACCACTGCTGGCCACCCGCCGGCGCGCGCTGCTGTTCCTGATCGTGGTCGGCGTTGCCACCGTCGCGGTGTGCGGGTTGTTTTATACCGAGAACGTCACCGTCAAGCTGCTGCCGTTCGACAACAAATCCACCCTGAATGTGCTGCTGGATCTGCCTGCGGGAACGCCGGTGCAGACCACCGAACGGACCCTGTTCGCCGCTGCCCGCATCGCCCGGACCCTGCCCGAGGTGCGCGGGATGCAGGTTTATGCTGGCACGCCGCAGCCGTTCGATTTCAACGGGCTGGTCCGGCACTACTACTTGCGCGACCAGCCGTGGCAGGGCGATCTGCATGTGCTGCTGGTGCCGAAGGGCAAGCGCGGACGCCAGAGTCACGCGATCGCCTCGGCGCTGCGGCGGCGGCTGCTGCGCGAGTTGCCGCTGCCGCACGGCGCGGTGCTGAAAGTGGTGGAGGCCCCGCCCGGGCCGCCGGTGCTGGCCACCTTGCTCGCCGAGATCTACGGACCGAATGCCGCGACCCGGCTCGAAGTGGCGCGCGAGGTGAAGACGCTGTTCAAGAAGGTGCCCTTCATCGTCGATACCGATGACAGCTGGGGCCACCGGGCGCGGCGATTGCAGATCTCGATCGACCAGGACCGGCTGGCCTTCTTCGGGGTCCGCCAGTCGGATGTCTATGACACCATTCAGGACCTGTTCGGCGGCGTCCGCGTCGGCTACTCCTACCGCGGCGAGGAGCATCTGCCGATCCCGATCACCGTCGGCCTGCCGAACCGCGCCCTGTCCTGGAGCCAGCAGCTGGCGGATACGCCGGTGCCGGCCAACACCGTGCCCGGGAGCAAATCCGTCGTCGAACTGGGCCAGGTGGTGCATGTGAAGCGCACCCTCGGCTCGCGCATCCTGTTCCGCCGCGACGGGCATTTCGCCGACATGGTCACCGGCGAACTGGCCGGCCAGTTCGAGGCGCCGATCTACGGCATGATCGCGGTGGACCGGCTGATCGCGCGGCACGATTGGGGCAAGCTGCCGCGCCCGACCATCCGCTTCCGCGGCCAGCCGCGCAATGAGGCGCACCCGTCGCTGCTGTGGGATGGAGAGTGGGAGATCACCTATGTCACGTTCCGCGACATGGGGGCGGCCTTCATGGTGGCGATCCTGGGGATCTACATCCTGGTGGTGGCGCAGTTCGGCAGCTTCAAGCTGCCGTTGGTGATCCTGACACCGGTGCCGTTGACCCTGATCGGGATCCTGCTGGGGCATTGGCTGCTCGACGCCCCGTTCACCGCCACCTCGATGATCGGGTTCATCGCGCTGGCCGGGATCATCGTGCGCAACTCCATCCTGCTGGTGGATTTCATCCGCCACGGAGCCCGGCCGGGATTGACCCTGCGCGAGGTGCTGCTGGAAGCCGGCGCGATCCGCTTCCGCCCGATCGTGCTGACCGCGCTCTCGGCGATGATCGGCGCCGCGACCATCCTGTCCGACCCGATCTTTCAGGGGTTGGCGATCTCGCTGCTGTTCGGGCTGCTGTCATCCACCCTGCTGACGGTTCTGGTGATTCCGGCGATCTACGTGGTGCTGCGGGACCCGGACCGGGTGTTGACGCCGGCCGGCTGAACGGCGGGTTGCATCGGCAACCGCCCCGGCGGTAGCGTGGCCGCGACGCCATCCTGGGAGGCCGCCCGATGATCCATCTGCACGACATCCGCTACGTCCGGCTGGGCACGCGCGATCTGGACGCCGCGACCCGCTTCGCCACCGAGGTCGTGGGGTTGCAACTGGCCGCGCGGGAGGGCGACACCGTCTATTTCCGCTCCGACCGCGCCGCCGTGCGCGGGGATACGCGGGATCACACGCTCGCCTATTTCGACGGCGATCCCACCGAGCACGTCATCGGCCTGGAACTGCGCGATCCCGACGATCTGGAGGCGCTCGGCGCCGCGCTGGAAGCGGAGGGGCGGCCGGTGCATCGGGGCACGAAAGCCGAATGCGACGCCCGCCGCACCCGGGACTTCATCGCCAGCACCGACCCGTCGGGCAACCGCATCGAGTTCCTGGCCCGCCCCTACAACTCCGGCGTGCGCTTCCACCCGGGGCGGGACATCGGCATCGAGAATTTCAGCCATATCGGCCTGTTCAGCACCGATCCGAAGCGGGATACCGCGTTCTGGACCCGGGTGCTGAACGCCCGCGTCTCCGACTGGCTGGGGGACGCGACGTTCCTGCGCATCAACACGGTGCATCACTCGGTGGTGCTGATGCCGTCCAGCCGCCCGGGCATCCAGCACATCAACCATCAGGTGGAGGATGTCGATGACGTGATGCGCTCCTACTACTGGCTGCGCCAGCAGGGGGTGAAGATCGTCTATGGCCCCGGCCGGCATCCCATCTCCACCGCGATGATGGTGTATTTCGAGGGGCCGGACGGCATGGTGTTCGAATACTCGGTGGGCGTGAAGCATATCCTGCCCGACCAGGAAGCGAGCTACCGCCCGCGTCAGTTCACGCTGGATGGGTACAACGCCGACATGTGGGGTTCGTTCCACGAGACCGAGGGGCTGCCGCGCGAGCCGGCGGCCGCGCGGCGGATGCGCCTCGTGGTGTGATCCCCGCTATTCGAAGGCGTAGGTGAAATCTGCGTCCTTCACATCGACCGCGACCTTCGCCACGTTGCCGCCTTCCAGCATACGTTGCAGGAACGCGCCGCTGATCGCCGGTAGCATGGAGTTGGTGAGGATCGCATCGATCATGCGCCCGCCGCTTTCCGGTTCGTTGCAGCGGCTGGCGATCAGGTTCACCACGTCCTCGGTATAGGTAAACGGCACCTTGTGCGCCTCGCCGATCCGGCGGGCGATCCGGCCCAGTTGCAGGCGGATGATATCGCCCATCACCTTGTCGCTGAGCGGGTAATAGGGGATCACGATCAGCCGGCCCAGCAGAGCCGGCGGGAACACCTTGAGCAGCGGCTGGCGCAGCCCCTTGGCGATCTCTTCCGGCTCCGGCATGAGCTCGGGGTCGGCACACATCGACATGATGAGGTCGGTGCCGACGTTCGAAGTCAGGAGGATCAGCGTGTTCTTGAAGTCGATCAGCCGGCCCTCGCCGTCCTCCATGATGCCCTTGTCGAACACCTGGAAGAAGATCTCGTGGACATCCGGGTGTGCCTTCTCGACCTCGTCGAGCAGCACCACCGAATAGGGCTTGCGGCGCACCGCCTCGGTCAGCACCCCGCCTTCGCCGTAGCCCACATAGCCGGGCGGGGCGCCCTTCAGGGTGGAGACGGTATGCGCCTCCTGGAACTCGCTCATGTTGATGGTGATGAGGTTCTGCTCGCCCCCGTAGAGGGATTCGGCCAGCGCCAGCGCGGTTTCGGTCTTGCCCACGCCGGACGGGCCGCACAGCATGAAGACGCCGATCGGCTTCGAGGGATTGTCCAGCCCGGCGCGCGAGGTCTGCACGCGGCTCGCAATCATATCGAGCCCGTGGCTCTGGCCGATGACGCGCTGCCCCAGTGTCTCGCCGAGCCGCAGCACCGCCTGCACCTCGTTCTTCACCATCCGCCCCACCGGAATCCCGGTCCAGTCGCCGACCACCGAGGCCACCGCCTGCTCATCGACGCTGGGCAGGATCAGCGGGTTCTCGCCCTGGTGTTCGGCGAGGCGGACTTGCAGGCCCTTGAGCTCCTCCATCCAGCCGGCGCGTTCCGGGGCGTCCGGCGCCGCCTCGCGCAGCTGGGCCCGCAGCGCCAGCAGCCGGTCCACCAGCTCCTTCTCCGCGCCCCAGCGCGCTTCCAGCCCGACCAGGCGTTGCCGTTCGGCCGCCAGCGCCTCGCGCGCCGAGGCATCGCGCGCCGAGGCGTCGATGCCGATGGCGGCTTCGCGGCCGATGATTTCGAGCTCGGTCTCGAGCGCCGCGATCCGCCGCCGGCAATCCTCGACCGCCGGGGGCGTGGCGTGCTGGCTGACGGCGACGCGCGCGCAGGCGGTATCCAGCAGGCTCACGGATTTGTCGGGCAGCTGGCGGGCCGGGATGTAGCGATGCGAAAGCCGCACCGCCGCCTCGATCGCCTCGTCCAGGATCTGCACACGGTGATGCTTCTCGAGCGGGCTGGCGATGCCGCGCATCATCAGGATGGCCTTCGCCTCGTCCGGCTCATCGACCTGCACCACCTGGAAGCGGCGGGTCAGCGCCGGGTCCTTCTCGAAATATTTCTTGTATTCGGCAAACGTGGTGGCGGCGACGGTGCGCAGCGTCCCGCGCGCGAGTGCCGGCTTCAGCAGGTTGGCGGCATCCCCGGTTCCGGCCGCGCCGCCGGCGCCGATCAGCGTGTGCGCCTCGTCGATGAAGAGGATGATCGGCTTCGGCGAGGACTGCACCTCCTCGATCACCTGGCGCAGCCGCTGCTCGAACTCGCCCTTCATCGAGGCGCCGGCCTGCAAGAGCCCGACATCCAGCACGCGCAGGCTGACATCGGCCAGCGACGGCGGCACGTCGCCGGCGGCGATGCGGAGCGCGAAGCCTTCGACGACCGCGGTTTTGCCGACGCCGGCCTCGCCGGTGAGGATCGGGTTGTTCTGGCGCCGGCGCATCAGCACGTCGATCACCTGACGGATCTCGGCATCGCGCCCGACGATCGGGTCGAGCTCGCCCTTGCGGGCGCGTTCGGTGAGATCGACCGAGAACTTGGCCAGTGCCTCCTGCTTGCCCATCGCCGCCGGGGCCATCGCACCCGAAGCCTCGCCCGGAGCGCCGGCGCCCTCGGCGGCCGGGGTGAAGGTTTCCGGCGACCCATCGACGATGGCGGCGAACTCATCGCCCAGCGCCTCCGGCTTCACGCGCTCGAACTGCCGCGAGATGGAAAGCAGTGCGTTGCGAAGATTGGGCGTCTTCATGCCTCCCAGGATCAGATACCCAGTCCGCACCTTGGTATCGTTGAACATCAGCGAGCCATAGACCCAGCCCCGCTCCACCGCGTCTTCCACCTGCGCGGCGAGATCGGAGATCGCGGTCGCTCCGCGCGGCAGCCGGTCGAGCGCGGTGGTGATGTCGGCGGCGAGCTTGCCGGCATCGAGGCCGAAATGCCGGGCGATGCGGTGAATATCGGAGTCCTGCAGCTGGAGGATCTGATGCACCCAGTGTACCAGCTCGACATAGGGGTTGCCGCGCAGCTTGCAGAACACGGTGGCACCCTCGATCGCCTTGTAGGCGGTCTGGTTCAGCTTGCCGAACAGGGCGGAACGGCTGATCTCGGTCATGGGGCGCTCTCCGTTGCGGGTTCATTCATTCCGGCGTCGATGGTCTGTGCCATGCTGTCGGCACCGGCGTCGAGGAACAGGTCGGCGGCGTCGTCCGGCTCGTGGCGCGGCATCAGCCAGGTGGTCCAGCCCAGCCGCCCGTAGCGGCCGAGCATTGTGGGCGGGACTTCCGGCTGGCGCAGGATCAGGTTGACATCCCAGATCAGCGTGTCGCCAACATAGTTGCGGACGATGGGGATCAGCCGACGAAAGCTGCGGCCCCCGGGCAGCAGCCGTTCGTAGTCTGCCAGGGACAACGGGCCGATGACAATGCGAAACTTATGCTGGCGGCTCCAGACCTGCTTGCCGAGCACGGTGGACCCGCCCAGCGCCGCGGTGCGCGCGCCGCCGCCGAGGGTGCTGCGGTCACGCGCGGGCAGGGTGAGCCAAGTGCCGATGAACTCCTCGATCCGGACCGGGATGCGGAAGAACTCGGACAAGATCTTGCCGAGCCCCTCGGCATGTCGGGTCTGCTGCGCGAGATGCCCGGCGAAATGCAGCTTGGTCAGGTCCGGCATCGCATCGCGGTTGCGCAGACTGTCCATCCCGAGGCCGGTGAAGGCGCCGATATAGAGCGCGAACCGGTCGTCCTCTGGTCGGTCGAAGCTGACGGTGGGGCGCACATCCGCCCAGGCTCGCCAGAACAGCGACAGCATCCGGTGATGGAACAGATCGGCAAAGCGCTGGAAGGTGGGATCGCGCTGGTTGCGCCGGCGGTCGCGGGCGTATTCGGTCAGATGCAGCGGCAGCGGCCCGTCCGGGCCGAACAGACCGAAGAAATGCACCGAGAGCCGCGCCGGGGCATCCTCGGTCGCATTCTGCCAGCCGGCGAGGGTGGAGGGGGCGAAGGTGATCGCCGGCTCCTGCGCCAGCCGCAGCAGCTCCTGCGAGGGCCGGGTGCTGCGCCCGAAGCGCGGCCGGTCGCGCGCCGCCGCTTCCAGCGCGCGCATCGCCGCATAGAAGCCGAAACGCCAGGGCGCGGCGGTGAGCCGCGCCGCCAGCGCCGGCGCTACAGAAGCGGGCGCAGGCCCGTCCGCATCGGCCATCGCTTTACCTCGCCCCGCTCCGGGGTTCTGAACACCGTTTCGGTGAACGCGTTGATCGAGACGTATTTGGCAAAGAACCGATCCAGCACGCCTGCCAGCAGGATCGCACCGGCGCCGCCGAACGGGGCTTCGTCGATGGTGACGGTGAGTTCGAGCCCGCGCCCGGCCGCCAGCGGCCCGGTGCCGGGGATCCGCCGCACGACCGGGTGGCAGGCGATCGACATCACCGCCTCGGTCTGGCGGGTCGCGGTGACGTTGGCGGCCGGCACGTAGAGCCGCAGCAGTTCGCGCAGCGCCGCCGCGCCCTGGCGGGAATCGGTATCGGTCAGGCTGAGGTAGTTGAGCCCGAGATGGCTGATGAACCGCCAGGCGTATTCGCCGTCATGCCGGCACGGTCGCGGCGTGGTCGGGCCGATACGGCAGCGGATGGAGGCCACGGGGGCGCTGACCGTGACGGTGAAATCGGTGTGCTGCTTGCCCACCGGCATCGCCAGCGGCAGATCGCGGTTGGTGCAGAGGAGGTCGAGCCCGAGCTGGCGCAGGGAATGGCGCATCGGCGCCGCCTCGGCATCTACCAGCGAAACGAACAACTCGTGGCCGTGATAGCTGGACCGCGGACCGCGCTGGCGGCTGGCGTTGGACAGCTGCCGCGGTTCGCGCCGGATGGTGTAGTAGGCGCGGTGGTCCGGGTTCCGCGACAGGTCGTTGGTGGCATAGAAGGGCAGAAACGCTTGGCCCGTGCCGGAATCGGCGCCGAAGCCTTCCAGCGTGTTGACCCGAAACACCTCGTAGTCCAGCGGGCGCATCCGGTCGGGCACGACGTGATATTCCACCTCGCGGTCGGTAAGGTTCACCCGGTCGCTGCGCTTGGAAAACAGATTGATGGCGGGGGTGCAGAACAGCGCGAATTGATCGGGCCCGAACGCGTTGGCGAGCACGGGTTCGCTGCGGTTCAGCAGGAAGATGATGTCGATCTCGTTGCCTTCGCAGCGCGCCGTGTGCGGGCGCAGGCCGGTCAGTTCCACGAACAGGAACCGTTCCGGCATGGCGTAGTATTCCTGCAGCAGCCGGTAGCCGTCGAAGGATTCCGGGTCGGGCGGCAGCAGGGATTCCTCGGGTTCGTAGCCCATCGGTCGCAGCGTGTCGGGCGCGAGCCTCGTCTGCCAGGGGACCGGACGGCTGGCGGGGCGGACATAGATCGCGGTCAGTTCCGCCACCAGTTGTTCATAAAGCCGCACCCGTGCCGCCGCCGCGCCGCCCAGGAACAGCGGCAGCCGGTCCAGCGGTAGGGCGGAGATCCCGTTCTCGCCCGTGGTTTTCAGCCGCATCCGGATGGCGGCGCGCACGCCGCGCTGGTCCGGCAGCCCCAGGGCGGTGAGTGCGGCCGCGGTGCCGATATATTCGGCCTCGGTGATTTCCATCGGCAGCAGCTGCACCGGATGCGCGGTGCGGAATTCGCAGTTGGTCTGCTCGTCGGTGGCGAGCAGGCTGCGCAGTTCGGAATTGCGCGGCATGATCGCCCCGCCGGGGCTGGCGCGCAAGCTGGGGTCGGGCGTGATCTGCACCACCGCCATCGACGGCGTGGGCGCCAGATAGTGCGGATACACCATCTGCAACAGCGACTGCGTCAGGGTCGGGAATTCGGCTTCCATCTTCAGCTGGACGCGGGCGGCCAGCAGCGCGAAGCCCTCGAACAGGCGTTCCACGTAGGGGTCGATGACGTCGAAGCTGCCCAGGTTCAACCGTGCCGCGATCTTCGGGAACTCGCGCGCGAATTCGTGCCCCATCTCCTGCATGTAGGTGAGTTCGGTCTCGTAGAGGCGCAGCAGCCGCGGGTCCATCAGTCGCGCGACCGCTTGTCGGTGACCGCCGCCATCCTGGTTTCCAGATCGATCTGGGTTTCCAGGAACAGTTGCTCGGGCACCGGCTGGGCCCACAACTCGCCGCGGATCTCGAATCGCAGGGTGGGAATGGCGCTGTCGGTGCTGCTGGCATGGGCGACGCGCACAGTGATGGTATCGGACTGGATGCGCGGCTCGAAGGCGCGGATGGCGGCGGCGATGTCCTTTTCGATGCCGCCGGCGCGTCCGCCGACGCCGGTGCGCCCGGTCAGCGCCGGGATGCCGAAATTGAGGGTGCTGGCCGCCGCGCGCGGGGTGGTGGACAGGTCCTCGACGGCGGAGAGATGGGTGGTGTTCAGCAGCCACGTCAGGTCCCGCAGCACCGCCTGGCGCAACCCGCGAAGCGTCAGCGTCTGCTGGTCGAAGCTCTCCCGCTTCTGTTCGGGCGCGTTATCGGTCAGCCGATCCAGCAGCGATGGCTGCAGGCGCTCCCGGCTCGCGGTCTCCGACATGCTCAGGCGTCCGCGGTATCGAACACGATCCGACGGGTATCCATCACCGCGTATTCCCCCGCGTCGGTGGCGAACATGCGCTGGCCGAGGCCGGTGAACCAGTCATGGCCACGGTCCTGCCATTCGGTGCGCCGAGCCATCGCCAGTTCGGGGCTGGCTTCGGAACCCGGATAGCGGGTGGGGATGAAGCCGAGCGTCTCACCCTTGTTGGTCCACAGGAAATGCGCCGGCATCCACACGCAATCGCGCAGGTCCTCCGGCGGGTCGATGTCGATGCGGGCGATGGTGGAGAACGGCACCCAGCAATATTTGCCGTCGATCAAGGCTTCCAGCATCGGCCCGAAGCGCGGGTCGGCGTCGGCGATCCACTCGAAGCGCGTATCATCGATCGTGCCGGAGACGCTGGGCGCGGCATCGAAAGCCTCGTCGCGCAGTCCGGCCGCCTGTTCGGGGTGGCCTTCGGACAGCAGGCGGTTGGCTTCGATCAGGCGCGACATCCAGTCGGCGGGGTCGCCGAAGATGGTGGGCACCCGCTTTCCGGCGAACACCCGTTCGCGCATGATCTCGCAGCGGATGGCGGCGCGATAAGCCTGCACCATCGGCGTGGCCGTCTGGTCGAGTTCGCCGGTCATCGCCAGCTGGGTGACGGCGCGCGGCCATTCGCCGAACACGCAGAACATCTGGAACAGGAAGGTGCGCAACCGCGCGTCGCGGGGTGATTTGCGCACCTCCTGTTTCAGTCGGTCGAACGCGGCAACCGGGTCCCCTCCACGCAGCAGGGACAAGGAATCGCTCATGCG
>JAKBCO010000290.1 GCA_021807785.1 Pseudomonadota bacterium | reverse complement strand
CGCGCCCGCGCGGCGATCATGTTCCGTGACGAGATCGACGCGCTGAAGGACCAATATCTGGACCGGTTGGCGCTGGTGCACCTGCTCTCGCGCGAGACGGTGGAGGGCGCGCTGAGCGGGCGGCTGGACGCGCCCACCCTGGCGCGGCTCAGGGCCGGGCTTGGGGCGACGACGGTGGAGCACGCCTTCCTGTGCGGTCCGGAGGGGTTCGCCGAGGCGCTGGCCCCGGCGCTGGCCGATGTCGGCCGGCTGCACCGGGAGGCGTTCACGCCCGCCCCGGACGCCGCGCCGGCGGCGGTGCCGGTGGCCTTGGACGCTCCGCCCGCCGCCTGGGCCGAGGTGACCTTCCAGGGGGTGCGCGCGCGGATACCCCTGGCGGCGGGGGAGAACATCATCGCCGCCGGGGAGCGCGCCGGGCTCGACCTCCCCCATGCCTGCCGCGGCGGCATGTGCTGCACCTGCCGCGCCATGCTGACCGGGGGCGAGGTGACGATGGCCACCAACTACAGCCTGGAACCGTGGGAACTCGCCGCGGGCTACGTCCTCACCTGCCAGGCCAGCGCGGTGAGCGCGGAGGTGGCGGTGGATTACGACCGGATGTGATGAGACACGGAGAGCGGACCATGACCGAAACGGAACCGATGGTGGCCCTGGGCCGGGACTACCCCGAGCTGCGCGAGGCGGTGCGCCGCATCTGCGCCCGCTACCCCGGCGCCTATTGGCGCGGCCTCGAGGACCGCGCCGCCTACCCGACCGAATTCATCGCCGAACTCACCGCCGCCGGGTTCCTCGCCGCCCTGATCCCGGAGGAATATGGCGGCTCTGGCCTGCCGTTGCGCGCCGCCGCGGTGATCCTCGAGGAGATCAACGCCTCGGGCTGCGTCGCCTCGCAGGGCCACGCGCAGATGTACATCATGGGCACCCTCCTGCGGCACGGCAACGCGGAGCAGAAGCACCGCTACCTGCCGGAGATCGCCGCCGGGCGGCTGCGGCTGCAAGCCTTCGGGGTGACCGAGCCCACCACCGGGTCGGACACCACCCAGCTGCGCACGCGGGCCGAACGGCACGGCGATCACTATCTGATCACCGGCCAGAAGGTCTGGACCTCGCGGGCGCTGCATTCGGACCTGATGCTGCTGCTGGCGCGCACCACGCCCACCGATCAGGTGAAGAAGCGCAGCGAGGGGCTGTCGGTGTTCCTGGTCGATCTGACGGCGAAGAACCAGGGCCAGGGGCTCGAGATCCGCCCGATCGAGGCGATGATCAACCACAACACCACCGAGGTCTTCTTCGACCGTTTCCCGGTGCCGGCGGAGAACCTGATCGGCCAGGAAGGCCAGGGGTTCCGCTACATTCTGGACGGGCTGAACGCGGAACGGATCCTGGTGGCCACCGAGGCCCTGGGCGACGGGCGCTGGTTCCTGGACAAGGCCACGCAATACGCCAAGGACCGGGTGGTGTTCGGCCGCCCGATCGGCGCCAATCAGGGCGTGCAATTCCCCCTGGCGCGCGCCTGGGCCGAGCTCGAAGCCGCCGACATGGTCTGCCGCCGCGCCGCTTCCCTGTTCGACGCCGGGCGGGAGTGCGGGGCGGACGCCAATATCGCCAAGCTGCTGGCCTCGGAAGCGGCGTGGAAGGCCGGCGAGGCGGCGATGCAGACCCTGGGCGGCTTCTCCTACGCGCGCGAATACGAGCTCGAGCGCAAGTGGCGGGAGACGCGATTGTATCAGATCGCTCCGATCTCCACCAACCTGGTGCTGGCCTATGTCGGCCAGCACGTCCTCGGGCTGCCGCGGTCCTATTGACCGTGAGCGGATCGCTGCTGATCGCGACCGGGGCGGACGCGGTCTATTTCCCGATGGTGCAGGAGCTGCTGGCCTCGGTGCGCGCGCACGCGCCGGGGCCGGTGGGGTTCGGGGTGATTGATGGCGGGCTCACGGCCGAGCAGCGGGACTGGCTGGCGGCGGAGGGCGCGGTGCTGGCCGCCCCGCCGGCGCTTGCCGCTGCCGCGCGGGCGGTGCGGTCCCGCCCGGCGCTGGCGGTCAATCTGGGCAAGCTGTGGCTGGATCGTCTGTTCCCCGGCTACGCGACCCTGCTGTGGCTGGATGCCGATACCTGGGTGCAGCAATGGGATGCCGTGGCGCTGCTGACCGGCGCGGCGGAGACCGGGGCGCTGGCGGTGGTCCCGGGCGCCGGACGCTACTGGAAGCGGCAGATCGACGTGCGCTGGATCGCCGGCGGCATGGGCGGGATCGGCCAGGTGCGCTCGTTCAATTTCAAGAATGCCTGGCACGCCCGGCTGCCGCTCGCGGTGTGCCGGGATCTGGGCACGCGCGCGCTGCTCAACGCCGGCGCCTTCGCCCTTCCCGCGGCGGCGGCGCATTGGGAACGGCTGCGCCACTGGCAGGCGCGCATCCTGCGCCACGGCAAGCCCTTCACCTCCGACCAGCTGGCGATGGCGATGGTGGTCTATATCGAGGACCTGCCGGCCGAGCTGCTGCCCACCAACTGCAACTATGTCTCGCCGCGGCGGGTGGATGCGGCGCGCGGCCTGCTGCTGGAGCACTACTACCCGTATCGCCCGGTGGGCATCGTGCACCTGGCGGCCGAGAAGCGGATGCGGTTCGATCCGGAGGCGAAAGTGACGCTGCTGGGGCTGGACGGGCGCCAATGGCAGGCGAGCCTGCGCCATGGCTGGTTCCAGGGCGATCTTTCAGCCGCCCGTGAGGCCGACGCGGGACGCAGGGATTGACGGGCCGGCACACCCGGGTTCCGAAGGACTCCGGGCATGGCGCGCGCAGGGTTGGCGTGGCGGCCGCGCGCAAAACAAGACGATAGCCGTCTTCCGCGGGAAGACGGGGATATCACAGCGCGAACAGCCGTCCCCAGCCCCGCACCCGCCGGGGATCGGCGCCGGACAGGCGCAGCGCGCCCCAGATGGCGGTGGCGACGGTATCGAACACCGGCACGCCGAGCCGCGATTCGAGTTCGGCGGCCAGCGGTGCTGCGTGCAGATTGGTGCAGATCACGGCGATCGCATCCGGACGCGCCGCCGCCACCTCGGTGACCATGCCCGCGATGGTCGCCGGTGCGACCTCGGCGAAGGAAAAATTGTCCTGCAGGCCGAGATGGCGTTCCGCGGCCGAGGCGACGCCGATCGCTGCGTAATTCGCCAGGATCCGCGCCTGCACCGCGTCGAGATAGGGGGTGACGAACCCCACCCGCCGCGCCGGCAGCGCCGCGAGCGCCTCGTTCAGCGCCAGCATCGAAGTGGTCGCCGGAATCCCGGTCGCCGCGGTGATCCGCGCGCAGAGCTGGTGATCGGCCTCGAACCCGAGCCATCCGGAGGAGGTGCCGTTCCAGACGATTGCATCCATCTTCGCGTGCGCCAGCAATTCGGCGGCGGCGAGCAGCGGCGCGTCGTCGAACTGCGCCAGAGCGCGTTCCGAGAGCGCGATCTCGGTCACCGGAAAGCGCTGGAAATGCACCGAGACCTCGCCGAGCGGGGCGATCATCGCCTGGCTGATCGGCTCGAGCGCGGTGTTGGAGGAGGGCGTCAGCATGCCGAGGCGGATGCGGCGGGTCATGGTGGTCCTGTTCTGATCTGCCCCCCTTCATCGCCGAATTGCATTCATAATGCAATCCTGCTATCGCGCCGGCATGCCCGATACGATGCC
>JAKBCO010000054.1 GCA_021807785.1 Pseudomonadota bacterium | reverse complement strand
CCTGCCGAAGCTGCTGGACGCGCGCAAACTGCTGCACGCCGGGCTGCCAGCCGAGCCGTTGCACGGGCAACTGCCGAAGGCGGGGATTCCGCGCACCTTCCGCGCGGCGGCATAGCGGGGCCCTCGCGGCCCGCCATTACCCACTTCCCTTCCGCGCGATGATTCCGGCGCGGAGGCGGAATCCCGTCGGGCCTGGGGGAGCCGGTGGGGGTCTCCGCCCATAATCTGCTGATCGCCCGCCTGCCCGCCTGAAACCCCGGAGCTCGCCGTGTCCGCGCCCGCTTCCACACGCCTCGGCCAGCTGCCGTGGTCGCGCTTCCACACCGTCCTGGTGCTGCTGTTCGGCCTCGGCTGGGCGATGGATGCGTTCGAGGTCACGCTGATCGGCACCGTGCTCGGCGCCCTGCGGTCCGAGTTCGGGCTGGGATCGAATGCGATGTCGCTGCTGCTGGGCGCCTGGTTCGCCGGGCTGATGGTGGGTGCGATGGGGTTCGGCGTGCTGGCCGACCGGCACGGGCGACGGCGCGTGTTCCTGGCCAGCCTGGTGCTGTACGGCCTCAGCACCATGGCCGCCGCCATCGCGCCCGGGCTGTGGGCGCTGCTGGCGCTGCGGTTCCTGGCCGGCATCGGCGTGGGGGCGGAATATTCGGCCATCAACGCCGCCATCGCCGAGCTGGTGCCGTCGGCGGCGCGCGGGCGGGCCTCGGCGATGGTGCTGAATTTCTGGCCGGTCGGCTCGCTGGTGGCCTCGCTGCTGGCCTGGCTGGCGCTATCGGCGCTGCCGCCGGACCTCGGCTGGCGGGTGGTGTTCGGCCTCGGCGGGCTGATCGCGCTGTCGGCCGCTTGGCTGCGCCGGCACCTGCCAGAAAGCCCGCGCTGGCTGGAAGCGAACGGGCAGACGGAGCAGGCCGCCGCGCTGGTGGCCGGGATCGAGGCCGGGCTGGCGCGCCTGCCGCCCGCCGCGCCGGTCCCGCTGCGCCCGCGCGCGCGGCGCCAGGCCTGGGGGTTTGCCACCCTGGCGCGGCGCTATCCGGGCCGGCTCGCGCTCGGGATGCTGCTCGATTTCGCCGAAGCGTCGGGCTATTACGGGTTGTTCGCGTTCCTGCCGCTGGTGGTGCTGCCGGCGCTGCACTTGGCTCCGGCGCGGCTGCCGCTGTTCTATCTGGCCGGCAGCCTGGGCGCGATGGCCGGCGGGGTGGCGGCGGCGCTGCTGCTGGATCGCTGGGGACGGCATCGGACGGTGGGGATGTTCTATCTGGCGACCGCGCTCGGCACCCTGGGCTTCGCCGCCATCACCGGACTCGATGCGGGGGCGATCATGATAGGCTTCGCGCTGGTGAACCTGCTGGCGACCGGCAGCTGGATCGCGGCCTACCCCACCTTCTCCGAGCTGTTTCCCACGTCGCTGCGCGCCAGCGGCATCGGCGCCTCGGTGGCGTTCGGGCGGCTGGGCGCGATTGCCGCTCCGTTCCTGGTGGGCTGGGCGGGCGCGCATTCCATGGCCGGAGCGCTGGTGCTGCTGGCCGGGTTCTGGGCGCTGGGCGCGGGCACCATCGCGGTGTGGCACCGCATCGGCGGCATCGAGGCGGGCGGACTGGCGCTGGAGGCGATCGCGCCGGAACGCGCCGGTGCCTGACGGGGTTGCCCTGGCGCCAGCGGCCGCGGCGTGGCGCATCGTCGCCGACGCCCCGGTGCTGATTTTCGGCGGCTGCTACAGCAACCTGCAAGCCACCCGGGCGTTGCTGGCGGCGGCCGAAGTGCTGCGCGTCCCGCCCGAGCGGATGATCTGCACCGGCGACGTGATCGCTTACGGCGCCGACCCCGCCGCCACCCTGGCGCTGATCCGCGAAGCCGGCATCACGACGGTGATGGGCAATTGCGAGGAAGCACTGGCCGCCGAAGCCGGCGATTGCGGCTGCGGCTTCGCTCCCGGCTCGGCCTGCGAGCGGCTTTCCGCCTCCTGGTTTATCTATGCCTCGCGCCGGGTGAGCGCGGCGGACCGGCGCTGGATGGCGGCACTGCCGCGGCGGGTGGAGCTGGTGTTGGGGGGCCGACGGCTGGCGGTGGTGCATGGGGCGCCGAGCCAGATCAACCGGTTCGTATTTGAATCCACCCCAACTTCGGTGCTGACCGAGGAGCTGGCAGTGGCGGATGCCGACGGCGTGATCGGGGGGCATTGCGGCCTTCCGTTCACCCGCCGCGTCGGCGCCCGGCTGTGGCACAATTCCGGGGCGATCGGCCTGCCGGCGAATGACGGCACGCCGCGCGGCTGGTTCTCGCTGCTGACGCCGCGCACGGAGGGAATCGAGATTCGCCATCTGCCGCTGGACTACGGGCACAGCGTCGCCGCGCGGGCGATGCGCGCGGCCGGGCTGCCGGCGGGCTACGCGGAAGCGGTGGAACGCGGCATTTGGCCGAGCTTCGACGTGCTGCCGCCGGCCGAACAAGCCGCCACCGCCGCGCCGCTGGCACCGATGCCGCGCCTGTGGGGCCCGCCCGCGCCGCTGCCGCGCCCGGCCCGGCCGGCTGCCGCCGCGCCGGCGCGGGTCGCGCTGCGGACTCTGGAGACGCTATGGTTCAACACCGGCAGCCTCTGCAACATCGCCTGCGTCGGCTGCTTCATGGATAGTTCGCCTCGCAATGACCATCTGGCCTACCTGTCGCGCGTCGAGTTCGACCGCTTCCTGGCCGAGGCGGAGGGGATGGCGGGGCTCCGCACCATCGGCTTCACTGGCGGCGAACCGTTCCTCAACCGCGAGGTTTCCGGCATGATCGAGGCGGCGCTGGCGGCCGGCTACTCGGTGCTGGTGCTGACCAACGCGATGCGGCCGATGCGGCACGCGGCGGCGACACTGGCCGCGCTGGGCGCGCGGTTCCCGGGGCGACTCGCATTCCGGGTTTCGCTGGATCATTTTACCCGCGCGGGCCACGAGGCGGTGCGCGGGGCCGGCAGTTTCGCGCCCGCGCTGGCCGGGCTCGGCTGGCTCGCCAGCCACGGCTTTGACGTCAGCGTGGCGGCGCGGCTGGCAACCGAGGAGGACGCGGCCGCGTTGCGCGCCGGCTTCGCCGCGCTGTTCGCCGACCACGCGCTGCCGATCGATGCCGCCGACCCGGCGGCGCTGGTGCTGTTCCCGGAACTGGCCGACCCGACCCCGGCGCCGGCCATCGGCGCCGCCTGCTGGCAGGCGCTGCGCGGGGCGGGGCGGGCGGTGATGTGCGAGACCTCGCGCATGGTGGTGCGGCGGCGCGGCGAGGCGGCGGCGCGGGTCGCTGCCTGCACGCTGCTGCCGGCTTCCGACCTGGGCGCGACCCTGGCGGAGGCGCGCGCGCGCGACGTGGCCCTGAGCCATCCGCATTGCGCGCGATTCTGCGTGTTCGGGGCGGCGAGCTGCGCCGCCGCGACAGGATAGGTACCCTCCCATCCTGGCCGGCCTCGAGCCGACCAGGATGGGAAGATTCGGTTTCAACCGTGATGGGTCAGGACGCCGGCGCCCCGCGCGCATCCTCGGCGATCATCGCCGCGCCCTTCTCGGCGATCATGATGGTGGGTGCGTTGGTGTTGCCCGTGGTCAAGGTCGGCATCACCGAGGCATCGATCACCCTGAGCCCGGCCAGCCCATGCACCCGCAACCGGGAATCCACCACCGCGTAGGCCGGGTCCTCGCCCATCCGGCAGGTGCCGACGGGGTGGAAGATGGTGGTCCCGTAACGGCGGGCGGAGGCGAGCAGCGCCTCATCCGTCACCGCCTCCGGCCCCGGCAGGATCTCCGCCGCACTGTGCTGCGCCAGCGGGGGTTGCGCGAAAATCGCCCGCGTCATCCGCATCCCCGCCACCAGCACCGTCGCGTCCGACGGCGCCGACAGGTAGTTGGGGGTGATCCGTGGCTTGACGAACGGATCGGGCGAGACCGCCATGATGCTGCCGCGGCTGTCTGGGCGCACCGGGCAGATCGCGACCGTCATCCCCGCCGCGCGCTCCAGCGCGCCGAACACCGCCGGGTCGTAGCTCGCGGGGGTGAACAGCAGTTGCAGGTCAGGGCTGGCCAGCCCCTCGCGGGAACGGGCGAAGACCTGCGCCGAGGTCACCCCGAAGGTCAGCGCGCCGTCGCCCATCAGGAAGAACCGGGCCACTTGGCCGGCCAGCCGCACTCCGCGCGCGAGCTGGTTGATGGAGATCGCCCCGCGCACCCGGTGCGCGATGCGGGCCACGTAATGATCCTGCAGATTGGCGCCCACCCCGGGCAGATCGTGGCGCGGCGTCACCCCGATGGCGGTCAGGTGCGCGGCCGGGCCGATGCCGGAGAGCTGCAACAGCTGAGGCGAATTGACCGCACCCCCACACAGGATCACCTCCCGCGCCGCGCGGATCTCGCGGCTCTGCCCCCGCTGGCGAAGCGCGGCCCCGGTGCAGCGTCGGCCATCGAACAGCAGCGCGGTCGCCATCGCCTCGGTTTCCACCCGCAGATTGGCCCGCCCGCGCGCGGCGGCCAGGAAGGTGCGCGCGGTGGAGCCGCGGAACCGGCCGTTGCGGGTCATCTGCGAATAGCCGGCGCCTTCCTGTTCGGCGCCGTTGAGGTCCTGGCGGAACGGATGGCCGGCCGCCGTCGCCGCTTCCACGAACCGGTGCGTGAGCGGTAGGATGGTGCGGTAGTCCTCCACCCGCAGCACGCCGCCGCGACCGCGATAATCGGGATCGCCCTGCGGGTAGTCCTCGGATTTGCGGAAGAACGGCAGCACGTCCTCGTAACTCCAGCCGCGGCAGCCAAGCTGCGCCCAGCCGTCGAAATCGGCGGGGTTGCCGCGCACATAGAGCATCCCGTTGATCGAGGAGGAGCCGCCCAGGGTGCGCCCGCGCGGCCAGTGGATGGGGCGCCCGCCGCTGCCGGGGCCGGCCTCGGCAGTGTAGTTCCAATTGATGACCGGGTGGCGCAACAGCTTCAGCACCCCGGCGGGGATGTGGATCCAGGGGTTGCTGTCGGGCGGGCCGGCTTCCAGCAGGGTCACCCGGGCGCCGGTTTCCGCCAGCCGCGCCGCCACCGTGCAGCCGGCCGAGCCGGCGCCGATCACCAGATAATCCGTGTCCATGTCGTTTCCCCGGCCGGTATCACTCGCTATCCTGGCGGAATGGCGAATCCGCCGCCAGCGCCGCCATCTCGGCGCGAATCTGCGGGCGCTCCTCCTCGAGGAACCCGGCCACGGCGCGGCGCAGCCCGGCATGGGCGATCCAATGCGCCGAATAGGTGGGCGACGGCAGGTAGCCACGCTGTATCTTGTGCCGCCCCTGCGCGCCGGCCTCGACCCGGCTCAGCCCGTGCGCGATCGCCCAGTCGATGGCGCGATAGTAGCAGAGTTCGAAATGCAGGAACGGCCAGTCGCCGCGGCAGCCCCAGTTGCGCCCGTAGAGCGCCTCGTCCCCGGCCAGGTTGAGCGCGCCGGCCACCGGCGCCCCCTCATGTTCGGCCAGCATCAGCACCACCCGCGCGCCGAGACGTTCCCCCAGCAGGGAGAAGAACTCGCGCGTCAGGTAGGCGCTGCCCCATTTGCGGTCCACCGTCGCGGTGTAGAACCGGTAGAACGCATCCCAGTGTCGTTCCCGCAGATCGGCTCCGGACAGGGCGTGGAAGGTCAGGCCGGCGGCATTGGCGTCGCGCCGTTCGCGGCGCAGCACCTTGCGCTTGCGCGAGGACAGCGCGGCCAGGAAATCCTCGAAGTCGCGGTAGCCCGGATTGTGCCAGTGGAACTGCATGCCGAGCCGCTGCAACCAGCCGGCGCGGCCCAGCGCTTCCCATTCCGGCTCGGAACAGAAGGTGACGTGGACCGAGGAGACATCGAGCTCCGACCCCGCCTGCGCCAGCGCGCGACCGAGCGCCGCCGGGCCGATGTCGGCGCCGGGGCGGATCAGCAGCCGCGGCCCGGGCACCGGGCTGAACGGCACCGCGACCTGAAGCTTCGGGTAGTATGACCCGCCGGCCCGTTCCAGCGCGTGCGCCCAGCCATGATCGAACACGTATTCGCCGTAGCTGTGCGATTTCGCATACATCGGCGCAACTGCGAGCAGCGTATCCGCCGCATCGCGCAGCGCGGCGTGGCGTGGCAACCAGCCGGTGCGCGGCCCGGCCGAGCCGCTGTCCTCCACCGCCGACAGGAACGCGTGGGAGACGAACGGGTTGCCGGCCCCGGCGCAGAGGTCCCATTCGGCTGCGGGGATTTCCCCGATCGCGCCGTGCAGGGTCAGGCTGAGCGAGGGAGCCTCATCCGCCATCGGGTCAGGCGATCTCGAACAGCCCTTCGACCTCCACCGCCGCGTCCAATGGCAGCGAGGGCACGCCCACGGTGGTGCGCGCGTGCCGGCCGAGCTCGCCGAACACCGCCATCGCCAGGTCGGAGGCGCCGTTCATCACCTCGGCGTGGCGGGTGAACTCGGGCACGCAGGCGATGAAACCGCCGAGGCGCACCACCCGGCGCACCCGGTCCAGATCGCCGCCGCAGGCTTCCTTGAGTTGCGCGAGCAGGTTGATGAAGCAGCGCTGGGCCGCCTGCTGTCCCTGTTCCAGCGGCACCGTGGCGCCAAGCTTGCCGGCGACCGAGACCTTGCCGGCCAGCAGCGGCAGCTGGCCGGAGACCGCCACCAGATCGCCGGTGACCACATAGGGGACATAGGTGGCGATCGGGCGGGCCGGCTCCGGCAGCGTGATCCCCAGTTCCGCCAGCTTCACTTCCACCAGCTCGGCCATCCCGCCACCCAAGCGTTGCACTGCGGCAGGATAGCGGATCGGCGGCCGGCTCCGCCAGGGTCTGATACGGCCGGCCCCTTCGGCGGACCGTATCGCGCGCTGGCTTGGCGTGGCGGCTGCGCGCGAGATCAAGACCAGACCTGCGACGCGCCGCCGGTATGAAACACCGATGTCAGGCCACCGGCACTCCGGACACCGGGGTAGCGATCTCGCGTGCCGCATCCGATCGCGGCAGCACCAGCGCCACCGTCGTGCCGACCCCGGGTTCCGAACGCAGCTCAAGCCAGCCGCCCGACTGGCGGGCGAAGCCCTCGGCCATGCTGAGGCCAAGGCCCGAGGCACTACCCGGTGGACGGGTGGTGAAGAAGGGTTCGGTGGCCCGCGCCAGCACCTCGGGCGTCATGCCGATGCCGGTATCGGCGAAGGTCACCGCGATATGCCCGCTGCCCGGACGGTTGGCGGTCTCTACCGTCAACCGGCCGCCCTGCGGCATCGCCGCGCCGGCGTTGGCCACCAACGCCAGCGCCACGGCGCGGAACCCGTCGCGGTCCAGCCGCACTGGGTCCAGTAGTGGCGACAGCACGAACTGCACCGAAACCGCGGCACCGGCGGCGGCCTCGATCTCCCCGGCGGCGTCGCGAAGCAGCCGGTTGGGGTTGACCAACTCGGGACGCAGCTTCTGGGTGCCGGCGGCGGCCAGCAACCGCGCCGTCAGCGCCGCGCCCCGTTCGGCCGCGCGTAGCGCGAGGCCGGCCAGCCGGCGCACCGTATCCGGCCGCTCCGCCTGGCCGGTCAGTCGCTCCAGATTGCCGATCAGCACCATCAGGAGATTGTTGAAGTCATGCGCCACTCCGCCGACCACCCGGGCCAGCGCGTCATGGCGGTCGGCGGCAGGATCGGCGCCGGCCGGCTGCACCGCCAGATGGATTCGGCGCACCAGCCCGTCCGGGCCACGCTCGATCCGCGGGGTCAGGCTCGCCCGCAGATCGGCCCCGTCGCGGCGGCGCAGGCGGCGGGGCGGGGCGGCGGCGGCGTCGCCAGCCAGGGCGCGCATGAAATCCTGCTCGGCAGCAGGGCGGTCGCCGGGGGCCAGCAGCGCGGTCATCGGCTGGCCCAGCACCTCCTCGCGGCGGAATCCGGTCAGGCGCAGCAGCGCGTCATTGGCGGCCAGGACGCGCTGCGCCGGGTCCAGCGCGGCCAGCGCCACCGGGGCGGACAGGAAAGCGAGGCGATGGCGTTCGGCGCCCAGCCGCACCACGTCGGCAAAGCGGGCAGCGTCGGCGGCGGCGTCGCGGGCGCGGGCCAGGGTGCGCCAGAGGGCCAGTGCGGCGGCCGGCAGCCCCAGTGCGCTCAACAGCGCCAGCGCCGCGATGGGCAGGGTCGCGGTTGGCCAGCCGACCGGCGCGGGAGCGACCCCCACCGCGAATCCCGCCGGCCCCGGGCGCCAGCGCAGTCCCCGCGCCGGGCCAAGCCGCAGTAGCACCCGCCGCCCCCGACGCAGCGCCAGGCTGGCCCCAGCATCTAACCAACGGCGCCAGCCGACGGCCAACGCCGCCGGATCGATGCAACCGCCCACGCGCCCGCCGATGGCGGACGGCACCACCAGCACGAAGCCGCCGGCGCGGGAAACCGGGCAGCCGGCACCCAGGCCCCAGCCCTTGGCGCCCAGCGCGGGCAGCGCCACCGGGGCGCGCAGCGGCGGAATGCGGCCCGCGGCGTCAGTGGCGAAGGCGGCGCGGAACCCTTCGGGCGCCGGGTCAATCCGGCCGGGACGAGCGCGGAGCCCGGCGAGCATGGCGCGCTCGCGGGCCAGCCATAAACGTAGGCCAGCCAGCGCCAACCGGGCCTGCCAGCCGGCTTGAATCCGCGCGGTTCGTTCAGCCGCCGCGGCGCGCCAAGCCATCGCCGCCCCGCCCAGCGCCAGCGGGATCAGGGTCAGCAGGACCAGCAGCGCGGGCAAGCGCAGGCGGAGCGAAAGGGCACGCATCCGCGCCAGGATAGCGCGGATTTGGTATCAATACAGAATCACCATCCCGCGCACGCCGGGTCACGGCTGCGCGAGCGGTGACCGCCGTCCGCCGGCCTGCTACAGGGCGCCGACCGCCCGAGGAGACCCGCATGACCCCGCAAGCGAGGCTGCGCGCGCTACTGCGCGCCCCCGAAATGATCGCCGCCCCCGGCGCGCAGGACGCGCTGACCGCCAAGCTGGTGGAGCAGGCCGGGTTCCCGGCGGTGTACATGACCGGCGCCGGCACCGCCGCGGTGGCCGGCTTTCCGGATTTCGGCCTGCTCAGCGCGACCGAGATGGTGGCCAACGCCGCCCGCCTGGCCGGCGCCGTCGGGGTACCGGTCATCGCCGATGCCGATACCGGTTACGGCAACGAACTCAACTGCTTCCGCGCAGTGCACGACTACGAGCGCGCCGGGGTGGCCGGCATCCATATCGAGGACCAGCTGTTCCCCAAGCGTTGCGGCCATCTGGACCGCAAGGAGATCGTCCCACGCGAGGATTGGCTGGCCAAGCTGCGCGCCGCCGCCGCGGCCCGACGCGACCCGGATTTCCTGCTGATCGCGCGCACCGACGCCCGCGCCGTGGTGGGCTTCGAGGAGGCGATCGCGCGGGCCAACGCCGCGCTGGAGGCTGGGGCGGACATGGCCTTCGTCGAAGCGCCGGAGACGATGGAGGAACTTGCCGCGGTGCCGAAGCGGGTCGCCGGTCCATGCCTGCTCAACATCGTCCATCGCGGCCGGACGCCGGCGGTCAGCCTGCCGGACGCGGCGGCCATGGGCTACCGGCTGGCGATCATCCCGGCGCTGCTGCTGATGGCGGGCATCGCCGCCTGCGATGCGGCGCTGGCGGCGCTGCGCACGACCGGGGCCTACCCCGCCGCGCTGGCGCCGCTGTCGGTGGGCGAGGCCTTCGCCCGGGTCGGCGCCGGCGAATGGGAACCGCGGCGGACCGCGTTCCGCCGCGACCCCTGACCCGGCGTGCCGCTACTGCACCAGTTCCAGCAGATTCGTGTTGACCGAGTTGCCGAAGGTTGACAGTTGATAGCTCGAACACGCGGTGGCCAGGGTGGAATTGCCGACGATGGTCACCGAATTGGCGATCAGCTTGGCGCAACCGGTGCTGCCGGAGGTCGGCGTGCCGGCAAAGGACACGTTCGCATTCGGCATATAGATCAGGCCGGTGAACGGGATCGGCACGCCGCCGCCGATGGAGCTGCCCAGCGAACTGTCGGTGGCCAGCAGCACTCCGGGGATGGCGCCGTTCTGCGCGGTTCCCACCGACGCGGCGGTCAGGGTCACGGCGTTGTTGTTGAAATTTCCGGTGATCGACACCGATCCGGTGGTGGCGATGGTGATGCCGCTCCCGGAAACGGTGGTTCCGGAATTCCCGGATACGTTGAGATTGCCGTTGATGAGGTAGAGTCCGGGTTGGCTGAACGCGAGCACCTCGCTGCCGCTGACCGAGATCGAGCCGTAGCAGGTGTTGGGGTAGAGCGTCATCGTGCCGTTGCTGACCGGCGGGGTGATGGCGGGCTGGCAGGCAGCGGCGGATAGGGCCGACTGCACGGCGCTGTCGCCGGCATAGGGATCGGCGATTGAGGGCAAGCCGGACGCCTGGATGGCTGGGTTGGTTCCCGTTCCGGAAACATTGCTGCCGATCGAGATGTTGCCGCCAGCGTCCACCGCCGAGGTGTTGAAGGTGACGCTTCCGGTCATCGAGATGTTGCTGTTCGAGTAGGCCGAGCAGCCGTTGAGGTCGATCACCGGCCCGCCCGAGGCGCGGATCCCCTTGCCGCCCAGGGTCAGGACGCAGGGCTGCGGTCCGAGCTCGGCGACGGCGACGGTGCCCAGCGAGATCGACGTGCTGCTGGTGATCAGATGACCGAACAGCATCGGCGTCGGCTGAACGATGGCCACCTTGATCGCCGGGTCGGACGGATTGCGGATGCCGTTGACGACGCTCACCGTGACCTGGTTGTCGGTCAACACGAGCGTGGTCGGGTTCCAGTTGCGGCTGGTCGTGCCCACCGCGCCGTTAATCTCGGCGATCGTTGCCGCCTCGTTGGCGGCCTGTTCCGTGGTGTCGTTCTTTGCCAGGCCGGCCACGCCGGCAAGGCTGCCCATGTCGGCGGCGCGCTGGAGCACGCCCGTGACTTCCGACCAGTGAGCGACCTCGATCCCGACAGCGCTGGTCGTCAGTAGCGCGATCGAAGCCAGCGCGGCCACCAAGGAGACAACGCCGCGGCGATCCCGTCCGAATTTGACGTGCGTATTGCCGACCATGCATCACCATCTGCGTTCTACTGTCGTCGCCGCGGCTCCCGCATGGCAGCCGAAAGGTCTTCCACCCTGGGTTGTGGCACATGTCGTATCGGTTGTGGCAGCCGGCCAAGCGCCCTAGACCGAATAGCGGACCTGGCACCGGACATGCCCATTTGGCGGGAGGCACCTCTCCGTGACCCCATCCAGCGACCAGCCGCCAGACGGACCGGAACGCGATCGGGTGGCCCGGCACTGCGCGGCGCGCCCGGTGCTGGTGATCGGCAGCCTGAACATGGACCTCGTGGTCCGATGCGCGCGGCTGCCGGCACCGGGGGAGACAGTCTCCGGCCACGGCTTCGCCACCTTGCCCGGCGGCAAGGGCGCCAACCAGGCAGTGGCGGCGGCGCGCGCCGGGGCGCGGGTGGCGATGCTGGGCGCGGTGGGGACGGACGGGTTCGGTGCTACGATGCGCGCCGGGCTGGTGGCGGAGGGGATCGACCTCGCCCACCTGGCCACCGTGCCCGGCCCGTCCGGGATCGCGCTGATTGCGGTAGATGATGACGGGGCCAACCAGATCGTGGTGGCGCCCGGCGCCAACGCGGCGGTGACGACGACGGCGATCGACCACGCGCTTGACGCGCTGGAACCCGGCATCCTGCTGTTGCAGCACGAAATCCCGCTGGAGGTGGTGGCGCACGCGGCGCGGGCGGCGGCGGCGCGCGGCTGGTTCGTGCTGCTCAACCCGGCGCCGGCTGCCTTGGTTCCGACGGCGGTATGGCCGGCGCTGGACCTGATCGCGCCGAACGAGACCGAAGCGGCGGCGCTGCTGGGCGCCCCGGTCACCGACCCGGACGCCGCGGCGGCGGGGTTGCGCGCGCTCGGGGCGCGGGCGGCGCTGGTCACCCTGGGGGCGGCCGGCGCGGTCTATGCCGACGCCGCCGGACCCCGGCGCGTCGCCCCGCTGCCGGCGCGGGCAGTGGACACCACCGGGGCGGGCGATGCCTTCCTCGGTGCGCTCGCGGCAATGCTGGCGGCGGGATGCAGGATTGACGAAGCGATGGGTTTCGCCACCGCCGCCGCCGCCCTATCTGTCACTCGTCCAGGAGCGCAGCCGTCGCTGCCGACCCGGGCGGAGGTGCGTGATTTCCTCTCCGCGGTCGCAGGCGATCGGTCCGGGTCGGTTTTTTGACCGTCCGGGTAAGGAGTTCTTAGCCCTTCCGCCCGCATTTCCCACCCGCGCCGAGGTGGGCGGCGGGCTCGCGCGAGATGGACGACCATGCAGACGAGACACGGACCGGACACGACGGCAACACCCCTTTGGGCCTTCGGGCTGGTGCTGGCGATTGGGGTGACGATGGTGATGCTGGTGCGGTTGGCGATCGCCGCCGACAGCTGGGGCCCGCCGGTCGGCGCAATCATCAGCTTCGCCGGGCCGCGCCCGGTATTGTCGCCGGTGGTGCAGTTCCAGGTGCGCCGGGCCGATACCGGTGCGCTCTGTCGGCTGGATTCGGCACGGCTGCGCGCCGCGGGCGGCAGCCTGATCGTGGAGGCGACGGCGCCGGGATTGCGCCACGGCTACCGGGTCCACTGGGCCGGGGCCGGCCCCACCAGCGCGCGCTCTGATTGCGGACGGGATGCCGAGTTGCGGGTAAGCGCCTCGGCGCTCGGCTCGCTCGCCACCGCGGCCGGCGGGTTCGGGGTGGGACCGCGGAGTATGCTGCCGCTGCTCGGCGGCAACTGACGCCGCGGACGCACCGCCCGCACTGGACCGGACCCTCCGCCGGGCTTACGGATACCCCAGCCTGGAGAGGAGACCAGCCATGAAACTGATGAGCTTCCGCCGCCCCGACGGCTCGCCGAGCTGGGGCATCGTGAAGAATGAGGGCGTGATCGACTGCGGCCATCTGGCGCCCGGTCTTAAGCACGCGCTATGGGCGATGACCTCGCTCGCCGAGCGCGCCACCGCCCATCCGGACTACCGCCTGTCCGAGATCCGCCACCTGCCGGTGGTGCCCGACCCCGACAAGATCATCTGCGTCGGCCTCAACTACATGACGCATATCAAGGAAGGCGGGCGGGAGCCGCCGCCGAAGCCGATCATCTTCGCCCGCTTCGCCAATTCCCAGGTTGGCCACGGTGCGCCGCTGGTGCGCCCGAACGCCTCCGAGACGTTCGATTACGAGGGCGAGCTCGCGGTGGTGATCGGCACCCGCTGCCGCCACGTCGCCAAGGCCGACGTCGGTCGGGTGATCGCCGGCTACGCCTGCTACAACGAAGGCTCGGTGCGGGAGTTCCAGCGTCACTCCGCGCAGTTCACGCCCGGCAAGAATTTCTATCACTCGGGCGCCTTCGGCCCGTGGATGGTGACCGCCGAGGAAGCGGGCGATATCACCAAGTCGCACCTCATCACCCGGCTGAACGGGCAGGAGGTGCAGCACGCGACGGTCGATGACCTCTGCTTCGATATCCCCACCTTGATCGAATACATCACCACCTTCACCCAGCTGGAAGCGGGCGACGTGATCGTGACCGGCACCACCGGCGGGGTCGGCGCCTATCACAAGCCGCCGCTGTGGATGAAGCCCGGGGACACGGTCGAGGTCGAGGTCTCGGCGGTCGGCGTGCTGCGCAACACGGTGGTGGGCGAAGGGTGACGCTGGACGTCATCCCGTGGGGCAGCGACCTTGCCGCCACGGTGGCCGAGTTTGGCGATGCCGAGGCGGTCCATGACGGAACCCGCGCAATCGGCCTGGCCACGTTGGCCGGCCGATCGGCGCGGTTGGCGCTGAACCTGCGCGTCGCCGGCGTCAGCCCCGGCCAATGCGTGGGGCTGTCGCTGCCGAACTCCATCCCCGCCGTCTGGGCCACCAACGCGCTGCGGCTGGCCGGCGCTGCCGAAGTCGGCCTCAACGCCGGGCTGACCGAGGCGGAGCGACGCTACTGCCTCGAACTGACCGGGACCCGGCTGGTGGTCACCTCGGCCGCGCAGGCCGGCGCGTTCCGTGCCCTGGGCTGCGCGACCATCGCGGTGGAGGAGGTGGCGGACCAGCCGGCCGACCCCGCCGCGCTGGGGCCGGTGCCGGGGTCGGCATGGGCCAAGATCGGGTTCACCTCCGGCACCACCGGGCGGCCGAAGGCGATCGTCACCACCCATGCCGCGCGCTGGCTGTCCAACGTGCTGCAACGGGCGCACCTGGCGCCGATGCCGGGGCCGGGCAGCCGGGTGCTGCTGATGACGCCGTTCATCCACGGGGCCGGCCTCATCACCCACGCCTTCCATGATCGCGGCGCCGGGGTGGTGCTGCTCAACGGTGTCGATCTGGACCGCGCGCTGCCGCTGCTGCGGGAGGGGGCCGTGGATCACCTGTTTGCCCCGCCCACGGTGATGGCGAAACTGCTGGGCGCGCTGGAGGGCGAACGCATCCCCGGCCTCGCCTGCATCTTCTGCGGCACGGCACCGCTGCTGCCGGCCCTCTACGCGAAAGCACGCGCGGTGTTCGGCCCGGTCGTGCGGGTGACCTACGGGAAGTCCGAGATCGTCAACCCGATCACTGTGCTGCCGCCGCGCGCGCTGGACGACTACTACGCCGCGCCGGAGGGTGAGGGGGTCTGTGTCGGCTGGGCCGGCGCGGGGGTGGAGATCCAGATCCGCGATGAGACCGGCGCCGTGCTGGGGGCCGAGGCGGTGGGCGAGGTACATCTGCGCGGGCGCCACATGTCCTGCGGCCATATCGACGCCTCGGGGTTCCACCCGCTGCCCGCCGACGGGTTCCACGCCACCGGCGATCTCGGCCGGATCGATGCGCGTGGGCGGCTGCACCTGGTGGGGCGGCTGGCCGATGTGGTGAAATCCGGCGGCTACAAGATTCATCCGGACGAGATCGAGCGGGAACTCGCCGGCACGGCGGGGACCGCGGCGGTGGCGATCGTCGCTTTGCCATCGGACTACTGGGGCGAGGTGATCGTGGCGGTGGCCGAGACCGACGATGCCGCCTGGCCCGACCGAGCGCGGGCCGCGCTGGCTGGCCTCGCCCGCTACAAGCACCCGCGCGCGTTCGTCATGCTGCCCGAATTGCCGCGCAACCCGCAGGGCAAGATCATGCGCCGCCTGATCCGCGAGGCGATCCTGACCCGCCACCGCCTGATCGACGGCCCGCACCCGGTCCTGGAGCCTGCCTGAATGCCCGAGACGATCCTGGTCGAGACCCCGCGCCCGCATCTGCTGGTGGTGACGATGAACCGCCCGGAGGTGGGCAACGCCCGCAACACCGCGATGGGCCGCGAGTTGCTGGCGCTGTGGTTGGGGCTGATCGAGGCCCCCGGAGAGACCCGCTGCGTGGTGCTGACCGGGGCCGGGGACCGCATCTTCTGCGCCGGCGCGGACCTCAAGGAACGCAACGGCATGAGCCGCGCGCAGTGGGAGCACCAGCACGAGATTTTCGAGCGCGGGCGGGACGCGCTGCTGGAGGTTCCGGTGCCGGTGATCGCAGCGGTGAACGGGCACGCCTATGCCGGCGGGCTGGAATCGGTGCTGGTGTGCGACTTCGCCTATGCCGCGCGCGGCGCCCGGTTCGCGTTGACCGAGGTCACCCGCGGCATCATGCCCGGAGGCGGCGGCACCCAGACGCTGCCGCGGGTGGTGGGGGAGCGGCGGGCGAAGGAGATCATCCTGACCGGCCGCCCATTTTCGGCCGAGCAGGCGCTGGCCTGGGGGGTAGTCAATCAGGTCTGCGAACCTGGGGCGCTGATGGCCGAAGTGCTGGCGACCGCCGAGGCGATCTGCGAGAACGCGCCGCTTTCGGTGCGGCAGGCGAAGAAATCCATCCGCCATGGGGTACAGATGGACCTCCGCCGCGGGCTGGCGTTCGAGATCGAGGCGTATGGCCGGCTGATCGATACCGAGGATCGGCTGGAAGGCGTTGCCGCGTTCAACGAGAAGCGCAAGCCGCGGTTCATGGGGCGGTGAT
>JAKBCO010000053.1 GCA_021807785.1 Pseudomonadota bacterium | reverse complement strand
CCTGCTCGGCGATGGCGCGCCGGTCGGTACCGCCGATGTAGCGGCGGGCGCGGAAGAACCCGGTGGCCACGGCGTCGGCCGGGCGCGGGTCGGTCTCGACGGCGGCCCACAGGTCGATGGAGGCGGCAAGCGTGGCGGCAGGGGTCATGCCCGCACCCTACGGCGACCCTGGGGGCGCCGCTACCAGCGGCCGATGCGCGCGGCAATGGCCCGCCGGCGCACGAACCACCACCAGACCGGCTGCGGCGCCAGCGCAACCAGCGGCAGGTACGGCTTGTCGGCACTCGGCGCAGCGACGAAGGCAATGCAGCAGAGCCCGCCCCAGGCGGCGAAACCCCAATGGATCAAGGTCACCGTCACTGCCGGCACGCCGGCGCGCTGCGCCACCTGATAGAGGTGCCCGCGATGGGGAGTGGTCAGGCGCTCGCCGGCCAGCGCCCGACGGACCAGGGTGAAGGCGACGTCGCTCAGCACCCCGGCCAGCAGCATCGGCACCAGCAGGAACGACAGCTCCACCCCGTCGAACCGGGCCGCCACCACCCCCAGCATCGCCAGCACGAAGCCGCAGAACTGGCTTCCCACGTCGCCCATGAAAATGCGCGCGCGAGGGAAGTTGAACGGCAGAAACCCGGCGCAACCGGCGATCAGCAGCAGGGCGGCGAAATAGGCGAACCAACTGCCCAGATAGGCGGCGATCCCGGCCAGGAAGCCGGCGGCGATCAGGCTCACCCCGGCGGCGAGGCCATTCAGACCGTCGATGAAGTTCATCGCGTTGGTGACGAACAGGATCCAGACGGCGGTCGCCAGGGCGCCCACCCAGCCGACGTAGAACCCGCCGACATAGGGCAGCCGATAGTCGCGCACATAGATGCCGCTACCCACCGCCGCCGCCGCCGCCAGACATTGCGCGGCGAGCTTCACCGCGAACGGCCAGTCATACAGGTCATCGAGGAAGGCCACCGCGGCGATCAGCACCGCCGCGCCGATCACACCAAGAAAATACGGCTCGGCCAACCGGGCAAACCGGGCGAAGGCGAACAGCAGCGCCACCCCGAGCAGGAAGGCGCCGACGATGCCGACGCCGCCCCCCTTGGGGGTGGGTGCGTGATGCGCCTTGCGCGGATCCGGCCGGTCCATCACCCGCAGGCCGATCATGCCGCGCACCAGCGCGGCCGAGACCAACGCCAGCATGGCGATGAAGGCCAGGTGGCGGGTCAGCGCCAGTGCGGTCATCGCCGCTCAGCGCCCGGCATACCCATCCCGTGTCTGCGGCAGCTTCCAGCCCAGCAGGCGCCCGGCGATCATGGTGCGCAGCACCTGCGCGGTGCCGCCGCCGATGGTGAACATGCGCGCGTCGCGGGTCATGCGCTCGAGCGGCCAGTCCCGCGAATAGCCCCGCGCGCCGTGCAGTTGCAGCGCGTCATTGGTGACCCGGATTGCCAGTTCCGAGGCGAACAGCTTGGCCTGCGCGGCGAGCAGCGGGTCCGGAAACGGATCGGCGGCGCCGACAGCCTGGTGGATGCACAGCCGCGCCGCGTTGAGACCGGTCGCCATGTCGGCCAGCATCCATTGCACGCCCTGGAACTCGCCGATCGGGCGGCCGAATTGCTCGCGCACGCGCACGAACGCCAGCGCGGCGTCGAACGCGCCTTGTGCCAGCCCCAACGCCACCGCGGCCGCGCCCACCCGCTGGGTGTTGTACGCATCCATCAGCTGTGCGAAGCCGACCGGCGCGCCGGCGGCGCCGCGCAGCACCATATCGTCGGGGACGAACAGGTCGCGGAAGATCAGCTCCGCCTCCGGGATGCCGCGCAACCCCATGGCGGGTTCGCGCTTGCCGACGATGAGCCCCTCGGGGGTGCCGGCGTCGGGGTCGCGCACCGCCAGGAAGCCGCCGATGCCGCCGCCGGCGATGCGCGCGAAAATCAGGTGCAGGCGGGAGACGCCGCCGCCGGTGATCCAGTGCTTGCGCCCGTTGAGCACGTATCCGCCCGGGTGCGGGGTGGCGATGGTGGTCATTTCGTTGGCCGCCGAGCCGGCCTCGGGCTCGGTGATGCAGATCGCGGGCTTGTCGCCGGCCAGCACGAGGTCCGCGGCCAGACGGCGCTGGGCGGCGCTTCCGTAGCGCAGCACCGCCGACAGCGCGCCCATGTTGGTCTCCACCGCGATCCGCCCGGTTACCCCGCAGACGCGGGCCAGTTCCTCGATGATGATGGCGGCGTCGAGGAAATCCCCCCCGCCGCCGCCGAGCGAGGCAGGGATGGTGTAGCCCAGCAGCCCGGCCTCCCGCAGTGCGACGACATTGTCCCACGGGTAAGCCTCGGTGCGGTCGATCTCGGCCGCGCGGGGAGCGATCACGGTCTCAGCCAAGTGGCGGACGCGCTCGCGCAGCGCGCGGCGTGAGGGCGAAGGCAGGTCGGACATGACACCGACCCTGCCCGGGGGCACGGGTTCTGTCCAGGTGCGCCGCCAGCCGGTATGACATGGCGAACGGTTCCGGAGACGCCCTTGTCCGCTGCCAACCCCCATGCCGCGCTTTGTGGTTGCGGCTCCGGCCTGCGCGCCGTTCGCTGCTGCGAGATGGAGCCCGCCGCCCTCCCGGTCGCCGTCACGCCCACGCTGGAGATGCTGATCGCCCGTGCCGCCGCCGCCGAGCGCGACGGCGACCGCGCGGAGGCAGAGCGGCTGGTGCTGGAAGTGCTGGAACTGGCCCCCGGCGCCCTCGGCGCGCTGGTCCTCCTGTTCGCGTTGCGCAAGGCGGAGGGGAAGCCGCGCGCCGCCGAGGCGCTGGCGGCACGCATCGTCGCCATCAACCCCAACGATTTCCGCGCCACCAACGAGCTCGCCCTGCTGCTGCTGGCCCGAGGCGCGCTGGCCGAGGCCGAACGCCACGCCCGCAACACCGTGCGCATCGCCCCGGAGAACCCGCAGGCGCATAATTTGATGGGCATGATCCTGACCGAGGCGCACCGTCCGCAGGTGGGGGAGTTCCACTACCGGCGGGTGTTGCAGCTGACCGGCGGGCGCGACCCGATCCTGCTCGCCAACCTGGCCTGGAACCTCAAGAACCAGGGGCGGATGGCGGAGGCGCGGGCGCTCTACGCCGAATCGGTGTCCGGCGCGCCGGCGGTGCTGCAAACCCTGCTCGGCCTGGCCCGGCTGGAGGAGGCGGACCGCCAGTTCGACGCGGCGATGGCCGCGCTCGATCGCGCGGAGCGCGTGGCGCCGGCCAACCCCTCGGTGCGGCTGACCCGGGCAGTGGTGCTGGACCGGATGGGCCGCACCGAGGAGGCGCTTTCGGTGCTGGACGCGGTAGCCCACGATTCGCCCGACGGCCTGGGCCCCGAGGAGTTCCTGGCCAAGGGCCGCCTGCTCGACCGGCTCGGCGAGTATGACGCCGCCTTCGCCGCCTTCACCGAAGGCAAGGCGCGGGCTCGGGCGATGAGCGGCCTCGCCTATCAGGACGCTGCCGCAGCCGACCTGCTCCGCCGGCTGGCCGGGTTCTTCACCGCCGGACGGATGCGGCTGCTGCCGCGGGCGGCGATCCGGACCGACACGCCGCAGCCGATTTTCGTGCTGGGCTTCATGCGCTCCGGCACCACGCTGGTGGAGCAGACGCTGAGCGCGCATCCGGCGGTGAGCGCGGGCGACGAACTGCCGACCTTGAACGAGATCGCGGCGCTGATGCCGCGGATGCTGGACAGCCCGCTCACCTACCCCGAGGCGCTGGTGGAGCTCTGGATGGGCGATCACCGCGATGATCTGGAGTTGCTGCGCGATCACTACCTGCGCCGGGCCCGCCAGCTCGGCGCGGTGGATGACGCGCGGCCCTGGTTCACCGACAAGATGCCGCTCAACGAGATGCATCTGGGGCTGATCGCGCTGCTGTTTCCGGAGTCGCCGATGCTGCACCTGCGGCGGCATCCGCTGGATGTGATCCTGTCGGTGTTCTCCAACCAGATGACGCACGGGTATCTGTGCGCATTCGATCTGGAATCGGCGGCGCGGCACTTCGCGCGGGTGGCGGACTTGGTGGAACGTCTGCGCGGCGAGTTGACGCCGCGCTACATGAGCCTGCGCTACGAGGACCTGGTGGCGAAGCAGGAGGCTGAGGTGCGGCGGATGCTGGAGTTCGCCGGGCTGGCGTTCGATCCAGCGTGCCTGTCGTTCCACCAGAATCGCCGCTACGCGCGCACCGCCTCCTACGCGCAGGTGGCGGAGCCGCTGTACGACCGTTCGGTGTTCCGTCACCGGCATTACATGAAGCATCTGGAACCGGTGGTTCCGGTACTGGCGCCGGCGATCGAGGCGCTGGGGTACTCGGTTTCGTGAACGAGGCATTGCCGGTCGGGGAGTGAACGGATAGGCTTGCGCTGAAACAAGGCCGGCGGGGCTGGTCGGGGAGCCGGGGATGTCGGGCGTATACAAGGCGGGCACCTACAATGCTTCCTATACGCTCAGCGCGACCGGGCAGGACCCGTTCACCCTGGGCGCCACCGGCCTCATCACGATCACCAGCACCATCGCGCTGATCGGCGCGGCGGGCATCGACTGGTCGGTGCTGAACCAGGGCCGGATCGACGGCGGATGGGGCGGCATTCTGCTGAAGGGCAGCGGTAGCGTCACCAACGCGGCGGATGGGGTGATCCGGTCCGGCGCGAGCTATGCCGTCAGCGGCAACAGCTATTCCTATGGAATCGAGATCGTCGGCGCCGACGCCATGGTGACCAATTTCGGCAGCGTGATCAGCCGCGCCGGCGGCATCGCGCTGAGGGGCGGCGGGACCGTGATCAACGGATCGGCCGCCGACACCACCGCCCTGGTTGCCGGCACGGTTGGCAATGCGGGCATCGTGGTCGGAAACCCGGGTACAGTATTCAATTTCGGTACCGTCCAGGGCGCTTATCGTTACGGGATAGATCTGGCTTCCGGGCTGATAGTCAATGGCGCGACCAACGATCTTGCCGCGCGGATCGTGTCGAACGGCTACGGCGTGGCGGTGACCGGGTTTTCACCCTCCCTTGGTGTGCTGGACGGGTCGGGGACGGTGGTCAACGCCGGCACCATCCTGGGCGGCAGATTCACCGGCGTATTACTGGACGTGGGCGGGACGGTGAGCAACGGCGGCAGCGCCGATCCGGCTGCGCTGATCGCGGGTGTGGACATCCTTCGCGGCGGCAGTCTCGCCAATGGCGGCACGATTACCCAGGGCGCCTACCTGTCCGGCGTCGGCCAGGTGAGCAATGGCGGGCCGGGCGACAGCACCGCACTCATCTCGGGCGGGCTGGGGGTGACCTTCGGGGCCTCGGCCGTGAATAACGGGACGATCGAGAATCTGGCCAGTGCCGGCGCCGGGGTGGGGCTGGGAACGTCCGGCGAATCGCTGGTGAACGGCTCGGCCACGGACCGGTCGGCGTTGATTCTCGGCGCGGGCTACGGTGCGATCGCGAACTACGCGTCCGCCTACGCCGGGCACCCGGCTGCCGACACGATTACCAATTTCGGCACCATCGCCGGCACCATCGGGGTGTTTCGACCGAACGGCGCCAACTATGCCCGCCCGATCGTGGTCACCAATGCGGGAACGATAGAAAGCTTGCTGGGGGCCTCCGGCACCGCGGTGGCGTTGACCGGGCGCGACGGCACGCTGGTGGTAGATCCGGGCGCGGTGTTCATCGGCTCGGTGATGGGGAATGCCGCCGGCGGGTCGGTGCTGGAACTCGGCTCGGCCAGCGCTGCCGGCACGCTCGCCGGGCTTGGCACCGTGTTCACCGGGTTCTCGGAGATCGCGCTGGCCGTCGGGGCCAACTGGACGCTTGCCGGCGCCAACAGCATCGCCTCCGGCGTGACCTTGAGTGACCCTGGCACCATCGTGATCGGCGGGACATTGACCAACGCGGGGTCGATCGTCGGCACTGTCACGCTGCTGGGAGGAACCGGTCTTTACAACACCAGTTCTGGCACGATCACGGGCAGTGCCTATGCGCCACGCACCGATACCGGCACGGTCGCGGTAACCAATGCAGGGCTGATCTCGAATGCCGGCGCGGCGGTGCTGCTGGATACCGGCGGCGCCGTCACCAACACCGCGCATGGCATCATTCTGTCGGCCAGCGGCAACGCAGTGCAGATGGCCAGCACCGCCCAAGTTTACAACGCCGGCACCATCGCCAGCCAATCCGCCACCTGGAGCGCGGTCTATTTCCGCAACAACGGCGCCGTCACCAACGCCGCGCACGCACTGATCCAGGGCGCCTACCGGGCGATCGACGCGCTGGGTACCGTCAGCATCGTCAACCAGGGCACTATCCTGGGCACCAACGTCACCTATTCCGCAGTGGCGCTGGCGGCCGGCACCATCACCAATCAGTCCGGCGGGCTGATCCAAGGGGCCAGCTATAACGCGATCTCGCTGGCCGGAACCGGGCTGATCGTGAACGATCGCGGCGGCACCATCATCGGCGCCAATATGGGCGTGGAGCTCGGTGGCACCGCCAGCATCGTCAACGCGGGGCGGATCGGCGGCGGGGTCGAGGCCTATTACGCCTCCGGCAGCAGCCCGACCACCGCCGGGGCGATCTACGTCACCAATACCGGCACCATCAGCGGACGCAACGGGGTCGAGGTTGCGAACGGCGGCAGCGTCACCAACGGTACCAGTGGCAACACCACCGCGCTGATCACCGCCACCGCCGCCGGGGTTTACAACGGGGACAGTTACGGAACCGTGGCCGTCGCCAACTATGCGACCATCGCCGGCGGACCAACCAATGGCTTCGGCGTATTCATCCAGAACGTCGGCACCATCTCCAACAACGCCGGCGCCCTGATCGAAAGCCGGATCGGCGTGCAGCTCGCCGCTGGCGCGCTCTACAATACCGGAACCATCCTCGGCCTCGGCTCGCTGGGCGCGGTTGGCGTCCAGAGCGGCGGCACGGGATCGATCTCCGTCACCAACCTTGGGGTGATCTCCGGCACCCGCTTCGGCGTGGACGTCAGCGATGGCGCGAATCTGGTCAACACCGGGATCATTGCCGGCACGGTCGGGGTCTATCTGAATCCCGGCAGTCTCTCCGGTGGCGGGCAGCTGAGCGGCACCCTTACCAATGCCGGCATCATCTCCGGCAGCGGCGGCACCGCGGCGGCGTTAGGACAAGCCGCCACCCTGGTGATCGACCCCGGTGCCGTGTTCCTCGGGACGGTCACCAATGCCGGCACCGTGCCGGGCTGGCAGATGGAACTCGGCTCCGCCGCCGCCGCCGGCACGCTGAGCGGGCTCGGCACCCAGTTTACCGGTTTCGGCGGCATCCAGCTCGCCCCCGGCGCCACCTGGACCCTGGTGGGCACCAACTCCCCTGCCTATGTGCTGGACATCACCGGCGGGGCGGGCACGCTGGTCAACGCCGGGCTGCTGGCGCTCAGCGCGGGGCCCTCAGGCGGGATCGGTTTCGCGCAGCAGATCGACCCCGCCCTGCTGGTCAACACCGGCACCATCCTGGCCAGTCCCGCTAGCTACACCGCGATCTATTCGGGCCTGACCGGTGCCGGCGGGGTGCTGCAGATCACCGACACCGGCAAGCTCGCCACCAAGGGCTCGGTGGCGGCCGGGCAGAGCGTGATCTTCGCCGGCACCACCGCCGCCGGCGTGCTGGCGCTGTCGGACCCGACCGGCTTCGCCGGCACGATCGACAATTTCCTGCCCGACGATACGATCCTGCTCTCCGGCAGCACCGCAACCGCGGGCACCATGGCGGCCGGCAACACGCTGGATGTCACCCTGACCGCCGGCACCACGCTCGCGCTCGCCTTCAGCCCGACCCAGAGCTTCACGAACGATACGTTCCATTTCAGCGCCCTGCCCGGCGGCGCCGGCACCGCAATTACGGATTCGACGCCCTGCTACCTCGCCGGCACCAGCATCCTCACCGACCGCGGCGACCGCGCGGTGGAAACCCTCAAGCCCGGCGACATCGTCATCACCCAGGCCGGCGCGCGCCGCCCCATCCGCTGGATCGGCCGGCGCAGCTTCGCCGCCGCCTTCGCCGCCGGCAACCGCGAGGTGGTGCCCGTCCGCGTCCGCCCCGGCGCGCTGGAAGACGGCGTGCCGGCGCGCGACCTCTATGTCTCCCCCCAGCACGCGCTGCTGCTGGACGGGGCGCTGGTGCCGGCCGAACTGCTGGTCAACCAGGCCAGCATCCAGCGCTGCCCGGACATCGACCCGATCCGCTATTTCCACCTCGAACTGGACAGCCACGACATCCTGCTGGCCGAGGGCGCGGCAGCGGAGAGCTTCGTCGATTGCGACAGTCGTGGCATGTTCCACAACGCGGCCGAGCATGACGGCGCACCCACCGCGCGCTGGCGCTTTTGCGCCCCGCGCCTCGAGTCAGGCCCGCGGCTGGAGGCGATCCGCGCCCGCATCGATGCCCGCGCCGGGCTCGCGCCCGCCACCGCGGCGGGGCTGCTGGAAGGCTTCCTGGACCCGCCCGCCGCCGACCGCATCGACGGCTGGGCCCGCGACAGCGGCGCGCATCCGGTGCTGCTCGAAGTGCTGGTCGATGGCGGCATCGTCGCCCGCGTGCCGGCCGACCAGTTCCGCGAGGATCTGCACGCCGCCGGCATCGGTGACGGGCGCCACGGGTTCTCCGTCAGCCTGCCCACCCCGCTCAGCCCCGACCGCCGCCACGAGATCACCGTCCGACGGGTGGCCGACGGCACGCTGCTGCCCGGTGCGCCGCAGGTGCTGGAACCGGTCGCGGTGCCCGACACGCTCGCCGTCACTCGGCGGATGATCGCCGCGGCGGTGGACCGCGCCACCGACCCCGCCCAGGCCGCCGCCCTGCTCGCCGGGCTGCGGGAGGCCAGCGCCCGGCTGCGCGCCCGCCAGCATGCGCCGGCGGCCGGGGCCGGGCGGCGCGCGCTGGTGATCGACGCGCGGCTGCCGCGGCCGGACCGCGATGCCGGCTCGGTCGCGCTGGTCAGCCATATCGAGGCGCTGCGCGCGCTGGGCTGGACGGTGGACGCGATCGGCGCCGACGAGCCGGCGCTGACCCCCGAGGCGACCGCCCCGCTGGCGACACTGGGGGTGCAGGCGCTCGGGCTGCCCGAGCTCGCCTCGGTGGAGGAGCTGCTGCGCGCCGCGCCGGAGCGCTACGACCTGATCTACCTGCACCGGTTGGCCCAAGCCGAGGCCTACGCCTGGCTGGCCCGGCGGCTGCAACCGCGGGCACGCATCCTCTACAACGTCGCGGATCTGCATCATTTGCGGCTGGAGCGGCAGGCGAGAATCGCCGGCGACCTCGGCCTGATGGCCGAGGCGCGCGCCTTGCGCACGCGCGAACTGGCCGCGATGCGCGCGGCTGACGCCGTGCTGACCCATTCCGCCGAGGAAGCCACTTATCTGGCCCGCGAGGCGCCCGGGGCGCGGGTGCATGTGGTGCCGTGGTCGCAGCCCGGCCGGCCGGTCAGCCTGTCGTTCGCAGCGCGGCGGGGGATGGCGCTGATCGGCGCGCCCTCGCACGCACCCAACGCCGACGCCGCGCGCTGGCTGCGCGAGGAGATCATGCCCCGCGTCTGGGCCGAGGCGCCCGAGATTCCTTGCTATCTGGTGGGCGAGGGCTGGGCTGCGCATTGGCCGGCGGATGCCGACCCGCGCATCCAGGTGCTAGGGCCGCTGGCACGGCTGGATGGGTTGTTCGAGATGATCCGCCTGACCGTGGCGCCGCTGCGCTTCGGTGCCGGGATCAAGGGTAAGGTGCTGGCGAGCCTGGCCGCCGGGCTGCCCTGCGCGATGACGCCGGTGGCGGCCGAGGGGTTGAAGCTGTCCCCGGTGCTGCGCGGGCTGGTCGCCGAGGACGCGGCCGGGCTGGCGACGCTGATCCTGCGCCTGCACGCCGAGGCGCCCGCGGCGGCGCTGCGCGAGGGGGGCATGGCGATGGTGGCGCGACAGTTCGGCCCGGCCGCGGTGCGCCGCGCGATGGCGGCAGCGCTGCGCGCGAGCCCCCCGGGCGGCGCCGGCGCGCGCCGGCGGCAGCGCTGACGCCCGCCTACAGCATCCCCAGCGCCTGCTTGCGCGCCGGCGGCTTGTGGGCGTCGTCGATCTCGGCCAGGTCCGCCGCGGTCAGTCGTAACGCCGCAGCGGCGGCGTTCTCCGCCACGTGCTCGGGCCGGGCCGCCTTGGGGATGGAGATGGTGGTCCCGTCGCGCAGCGACCAGGCGATCGCCACCTGCGCCGCCGTAGCCCCGTGACGCGCCGCGACCGCGGCCAATGCCGGCGAGCGCAACAGCCGTCCCGCCTGGCCCAGCGGCGAGTAGGCCATCACCGGCATCCCGCGGGCCTGGCAGAACGCCAGCAGGTCGAACTCGATGCCGCGGCGTTCCGGGTTGTAGAGCACTTGGTCGGTGGCGCAGGCTGCGCCCTCCGGCAGGTCCCGCAGATCGGAAACGTCGAAATTGGACACCCCCCAGCAGCGGATATCGCCCGCTGCACGGAGCCGCTCGAACGCCGCCACCGTCTCAGCCAGCGGATGCGCGCCGCGCCAGTGCAGCAGGTAGAGGTCGATGCGGTCAGTGCGCAGCCGCTTCAGGCTGGCCGCCGCCGCGCGCGCCACCCCGGCGGCGGAGGCGTTGTGCGGATAGACCTTGCTCACCACGAACACCCGGTCGCGCTGGCCGGCGATCGCCTCGGCCACCACAAGCTCGGCGCCGCCGTCACCATACATCTCGGCGGTGTCGATCAGGGTCATGCCGGCCTCGATGCCGGCGCGCAGACAGGCGGCCTCGGCGGCGGCGCGGTCCCGCCGCTCCCCCATGTGCCAAGTGCCCTGGCCCAAGGCGGGCACCTCGGTGCCGTCCGGCAGGCGGACGCGCGGGATCATCCGGCCGCCGCCTCGGCGGCCCGCAGGATGCGCAGGAAATTGCCGCCCCAGAGCAGGGCGAGCGCCGCCCGGTCATAACCACGCCGGAGCAGCTCGGCGGTGATGTTCGGCCCGTCCGCGGCATCGTTCCAACCCGCGAACCCGCCGCCGCCGTCGAAATCCGAGGAGATGCCGACATGCGCGATGCCGATCCGTCGCACCGCGTAGTCCACATGGTCGGCGAAATCCGCCACCCCTACTTGTTCCGGCCGCGCATTCGGCCGCAGGAAGGCGGAGACCGCAGTGATCTGGATCACACCGCCCACGTCGCGCAGGGCGTCGAGCTGGCCGTTGTCCATGTTGCGCGGATGATCGCAGAGCGCGGCGACGCAGGAATGGCTGGAAAACACCGGCGTCCGCGAGGCCTCGGCGGCGTCCAGCATCGCGAGGCGCGAGACATGTGCGACATCAACCAGCATCCCCAGCCGGTTCATCTCCGTTACCACCAGCCGACCGAACGGCGAGATCCCTCCATGCTCGGCGTGGCGCTCGCCGAGATCGGCGCGGGGGTTGGCGGAATCGGCGATGGCGTTGTGGCCGTTGTGCGTCAGCGTCATGTAGCGGGCGCCGAGCGCATGGAGCGCGCGCAGCCGCGTCATATCGGTGCCAATGGCGAAGCCATTCTCCACCGCCGGGATGATCGCCAGCACACCGTCCTCATGGGCCCGCGCGATCGTCTCCGCGGTCAGGGTCAGCCGCGCCGGCAGGTCGGGGCGTGCGCCCGCCATGGCGGCGATGGCGCGCAGCATTCCGCTGGCGCGCTCGAAGGCGGCGTCCTCGGCGGCGATGCCGCGGCGGACCTGCGGCACATAGGCGACGAAACAGCCGGCCGAGAGGCCGCCGCGGATCATCTTCGGCAGATCGACCTTGCGGGCGCCGTCGGTGAACGGGTCCGGCCCGGAGGGCCAAGGGATGTCGATATGGGTGTCGATGGTCAGCAGCTCGCGATGGAGGCTGACGGCGTCGGGGGCGATCGCGTCGTTCATGGCCTCAGGCTTGGGCGGGACGGGGCCGGCGTCAAGCGGTCTCCGCAGCCAGCGCCGCGATCCGCCGCGCCATCGCCGCGATGCCGTTGCCGCGATTGGTGGACAGCGCCTCGATCAGCCCCAGATCGCGCAGGAAATCCGCCGGGGTCGCCAGAATCTCGGTCGGCGCGCGGCCAGAATAGACGCGCAGCAGCAGCGCCACCAACCCGCTCACGATCGCCGCATCCGACGCCCCGGCCAGAAGCAGCCGTCCCTCGCGCCGCGCGGCGGCAAGCCAGACCTTGCTCTGGCAGCCCTGGATGCGGTGCGCCTCGTCCATCCACGCCGCCGGAAAGGGCGGCAGCGCGCGGCCGAGGTCGATGATGTGCTGATAGCGGTCCATCCAGTCATCGAAGACCGAGAGATCCTCGGCGATCCCGGCGATGGCGGCGGCGGCGGTCGGGTCCTGGGGGATGACGAATGGGTCGGACATGAAAGGCATGTGCGGGTGGGGGGCGGGCCGGTCAAGCCGGGCCCCGAAACCCATGGCGGCCCGGACCCGGGGCCTGTATCCTGCTCCGATGCGCCGTGTCCTGTTGCCTGCCCTGCTCGCCCTTGCCCTCGTCGCCGCCACCCGGCCGCACCCGGCCGCCGCTGCGTCCACCCCGCTGGGTGCCGATACCGCCTTCCTCGACGGCAGTTTCGCGCTGGCCAGCGGCAATCCCGCCATCGCCGCCCGCTACTTCACCCAGGCACTGGCCCGCCGCCCGCAGGATTCGCTGCTGCTGCATCGCGCCTTCGCCGCCGCGCTGATGGCCGGTACGCCGGAGGCCGCCACCCTGGCCCGTCGCCTGCCCGGCAACGACGCCGCTACCCTGCTGCTGATCGCCGGCGACATGCGCGCCCGCCGCTTCGCCGCCGCCAGCAACCGGCTGGCCGGTCTGCGCGCGATCGGCCCCGCCGGGCCGTTGCTGCCGGTGCTGCACGCCTGGCTCGCTGAAGCACAAGGCCATCCGAGGCAGGCGCTCGCCGCCCTGGCGCCGCGCGTCGCCGCCGCCGACGCGCCCGGCTTCTTCCTGCTGCAAGCCGGGCTGATCGCGGACCTGACGGGACAGACCGCCGCCGCCCGGGGCTTCTACCACCGCACCCGGCTGGCGCTGGGGGTGACCGACCTGCGCGTCGCCACCATCCTCGCCAGCTTCGACGCCCGCCACCACCGCCGCGCCCGCGCCCTCAGCACCCTCGCCGCCATGGTCGCTGGCTCGCCGGAATTCGCCATCGCCTTGCCGGCCCTCGCCGCGGGGCTCAACCACCGCCCCGTTGCCATCCCTGCCGACGGCATTGCCGAGGCGTTCCTTGGCCTCGGCGCCACCCTGCGCGCGGCCGACCGGCCGGAGGCGGCACTCTTGATGCTGCGCCTCGCGCTCGCCGCCCGGCCCGGCTTCGCCCCGGCCCGACTGCTTGCCGCCGAATTGCTGGGCGATCAGGGCAAAACTGCCGACGCGCTGGCACTGCTGGACGGCATCGCGCGCACCGACCCGCTGACCCCGGTCGCCGCCCTGCAACGAGCCGACCTGCTGCGCCGCGCCGGAAAATCCGCCCAGGCGCTCGCGGTGCTGACCCAGCTGGAAGCCCACTTCCCGCACAGCGCGATGCCGTTCGCCGAGGCCGGCGATGTGCTGCGCACCCTGCACCACCCACACCGCGCCGCCGCCGCTTATTCGCGCGCCCTGGCGCTGTCGGCCCCGCTCACCCGCCGCGACTGGGTGCTGCTCTACAACCGCGGCATCGCCCGCGACAGTTTCCATGACTGGGCTGGCGCCGAGGCCGATTTCCGTCACGCCCTGACCCTGCTGCCCGATCAGCCGCTGGTGCTGAACTACCTCGGCTACAGCTGGGCCGACCGCGGCGTGCATCTGAACCGCGCGCTCACCATGATCGAGATGGCGGCCAAGCAGCGCCCCGACAGCGCCGCTATCACCGACAGCCTGGGCTGGGTGCTCTATCGCCGACACGACATCGCCCACGCGCTTGCCGTGGAGCAGCGAGCCGCCGAGATGGCCCCCGCGGACGCCACCATCAACGCCCATCTGGGCGATGTCTATTGGGCCGCCGGCCATCGGCTGGAAGCGCGCTACCAGTGGCAGCGCGCCCTCACCCTCGGCCCCAGCCCGGCGGAGGCCGCCGCCATCCGCGCCCGGCTGCGCAAAGGCCTGACTGCCGCCCTGGCCCGCGCCCCCGCGCCGCACTGAGCGATGCTCACCGAGGCCGCGCCGGCCAAGCTCAACCTTTATCTGCACGTCCTCGGCCGGCGCGCCGACGGCTACCATCTTCTCGACAGCCTGGCGGTCTTCGCCGCCGCCGCCGACCGCCTGCACGCCACCCCGGCCGAAACCCTGAGCCTGTCTGTCACCGGCCCGCACCGGGCCGCCCTGGCCGATGAGGCCGACAACCTGGTGCTGCGCGCCGCCCGCGCCCTGGCCGAGGCCGCCGGCATCACTGCCGGCGCCACCCTTACGCTCGAGAAGCATCTGCCGGTCGCTTCCGGCATCGGCGGCGGCTCGACCGACGCGGCGGCGGCCCTGCGGCTGCTCGCCCGGCTCTGGAACCTGCACCCGGCGCCGGCGGACCTCGCCGTCATCGCCGCCCGCCTCGGCGCCGACGTGCCGGTCTGCCTCGCTGCCACGCCTTCGCGCATGGGCGGAGTAGGGGAGGTGCTGACCGCCCCCCCAACGCTACCCCGCTTCGGCCTGGCGCTGGTCAACCCGGGCTGGCCGGTCGCTACCGCCGCCGTGTTCCGCGCCCGCCAGGGCGGGTTTTCCGACCCCGCGCCCCTGCCCGCCGGCTTCCCCAACGCCGCCGCGCTGGCCGGGTTCCTGGCCGCGCACACAAGCAACGACCTGGAACCCCCCGCCCGCGCGCTCTGCCCCGCCATCGACGAGGCGCTAGCCGCGCTGGCCGCCACGCCGGGCTGCCTGCTCGCGCGCATGAGCGGCTCCGGCGCCACCTGCTTCGGCCTGTTCGCCAGCCCCGAAGCCGCCGTCGCCCCCACAAGCCCCGGCTGGTGGTCCTGGGCCGGCGCCTGCCTGGGCGCTTGACGCGGGCGCCCGGGCTGCTCACCGTCGGGCCGCCATCGCGGGAGGAACCGATGCTCAAACGTTTCCACATGCTCTATGTGGGCCAGATCGACCTCGACCATGTCGGTCTCGACGGCACGCCGGCAAACGAGCGCCGGTACCCCAACGAGCGCCTGTCCGAAGTGTTCTTCACCGCCCGCCACATCGCCCAGGTGATGGACGAATGCGGCTATCACGCGATGTGGACCGCCGAGCATCATTTCCAGCACGAAGGCTATGAATGTCTGCCCAACCTGGTCCAGCTCGGGCTCTGGCTGGCCACCCAGACGAAACGACTGAAGTTCGGATGCGGATTCAACGTGCTGCCAATGTGGCACCCGATCCGGCTGGCCGAGGACTACGCGATGGCCGACATCGTCACCGGCGGCCGGGTCATCATGGGTGTCGGGCGCGGCTACCACTCCCGCGAAGTCGAAACCTTCGGCGCCCCGCTGCTGGACGCCGAGAAGAACCGCGACTTCTTCGAGGAACAGCTGCAACTGTTGCTGGCCTGCTTCAACCAGGACAGCTTCCGCCACAAGGGCCGGTTCTACGAATGCCCGCCGGTAGTTCCCTATCGCGGATACCAGGTGAAGGAAATCACCGTGGTGCCAAGGCCCGCACATCTGCCGGTAGAAATCTTCATGCCGGTCGCCAGCAGCAAATCCATCGACATGATGGCCCGCTACGGGCTAAAAGCGATGGTCGATCTGAACGGCGAGAAAATCCTCGACGACGTGCTCAGCGCCTACCAGGCCGCCTGCGCCCGCCACGGGCAGCAGAAAGCGCTCGGGCAGGACGTGGTGTGGGGAACCGGAATGTTCCTGGCCGGCAGCCGCGAACAGGCGATCGACGCGGTCGAGGCCGCCCATGACGAACGCTACAAATGGTTCGCGCCGTTCGGGTTCGTCCGCTACGCCGACGAACAGGGCCGCACCTGGGGAACCCCCGGCGCACCCGCTCGCATCCCCAACATCCGCGACGGCGCCGATCAGAAGGC
>JAKBCO010000289.1 GCA_021807785.1 Pseudomonadota bacterium | reverse complement strand
ACCGCGCGGGAGGTGAACGACGCCAAGCCCGGATTCGTGCTGGCCAAGGTGCGGGAGCGGGCGGCGGCGCTGAAGCGCCCGGTGATCGCCTGCCTCGGCCTTGCCTACAAGAAGGACGTGGACGATCTGCGCGAAAGCCCGGCGGTGGAGATCGTGGCCCGACTGGCCGAGGCGAAGCTCGGCGAGTTGCTGGTGGTGGAACCCCACATCGCCGCCCTGCCGCCGGCGCTGGCCGAGCTTGGGCTGGAACTGGCCGATTTCGATGCCGCGCTCGAGCGCGCCAACCTGGTGCTGCTGCTGGTCGATCACCAGGCGTTCCTGCAGGTGGACCGCGACCTGCTGAAGGACAAGTTCGTGATCGACACGCGCGGAGCATGGTAGGGCGCGCCGGGGCGGTGCTGGCGGCCGGCTTGCTGCTGGCCGGCTGCGCCGCCGCGTCCGCCCGGCCGCGCCCGATCCCGCTCGCCCGCGCCGCCGCCGTCGCGCGCGCCTTCCACGCCCGCATGACGCCGGAGGAGGTGGTCCGCACCGGGGTCATGCGCCGCGGGCCAGACGGGCGGTGGCTGGCCTGCCTGACCGGGGCCAACCTCAACTGCGGCAAGGCCGACACCAGCCGGGTCAATCGGGGGGCGTCCTGGTGGTGCCGCCATCATCCGGATGCGCCGTTCGTGCCGCTGTTCGCCTCCGGCCATGCCAGCATCTACGCCTGGGCCTGCCGCGGCTGGCGCGCGGTGATCGCCCGGCAGGTGCAGAGGGTGGATGCGCAGGGCTACGTGGCCGGCGCCTGGCGGGTCATCCCCTGACCCCGCCCGCGCGTGCTATCCTGCCGCCGATTCGCCCGCATCGGAGCCGCGCCATGACCCCAGCCCCCGGCCACGTCACCGACCGCAACCTCGCCCTCGAACTGGTCCGCGTGACCGAGGCCGCGGCCATCGCCGCCTCCCGCTGGATCGGCCTCGGCAAGAAGAACGACGCCGACGGCGCGGCGGTCGAAGCCATGCGCCAGGCGTTCGACACCGTCGCCATCGACGGCACGGTGGTGATCGGCGAGGGCGAGATGGACGAGGCGCCGATGCTGTTCATCGGCGAGAAGGTCGGCGCCGGCGGGCCGGAGATGGACATCGCCGTCGATCCGCTGGAAGGCACCACGCTCACCGCCAAGGGCGGGCCGAACGCCATCGCCACCGTGGCGCTGGCCACGCGCGGCGGGTTCCTGCACGCCCCCGACATCTACATGGACAAGATCGCGATCGGCGGCGGGCTGCCCGAGGGCGTGGTCGATCTGGACGCCTCGGTGGGCGAGAACCTGCGCAGCCTCGCCCGCGCCCGGAACTGCGAGGTCGCCGATCTGGTCGCCTGCATCCTCGACCGCGACCGCCACAAGGAGATCATCGCCAAGGTGCGGGAGGCCGGGGCGCGGATCATGCTGATCTCGGACGGCGACGTGGCCGGGGTGATCGCCACCGCCATCCCGGACTCGGGGGTGGACATCTATCTCGGCTCCGGCGGCGCGCCGGAAGGCGTGCTGGCCGCCGCCGCGCTGCGCTGCATCGGCGGGCAGATGCAGGGGCGGCTGATGTTCGAGGACGCGGCCCAGATCGCGCGGGCGCGCGACATGGGGGTGACCGATCCGAACCACAAGTTCCCGATCGCCGAGATGGCGCGCGGGGACGTGATGTTCGCCGCCACCGGCGTCACCTCCGGGGCGATGCTGCGGGGCGTGCGCCGGTTCGGCGGCGGGGCGGTGACGCATTCGGTCGTGATGCGCTCGCGCTCCGGCACCGTGCGGTTCATCGAGGGGCATCACAATTTCCACACCAAGACCTGGGTCGGAAGCTGAGGGTGGACGCGGCCCTCGAGGTCGCCCGCAGCCTGAGCGGCCGGCGCTGGCTCTGGCGCCAGGCGGAGGCACGCACCGGCCTCGGCATCGCCCAGCGCCTCGGCGTGCCGGAACTGGTCGGGCGGATGCTCGCCGCGCGCGGCGTCGCGATCGATGACGCCGCCGATTTCCTCGACCCCACCTTGCGCGCCCTGCTGCCCGACCCGTCCCGCCTGACCGACATGGACGCCGCCGCCGACCGCCTCGCCGATGCCGTGGCGTTGGGCGAAACCGTCGCCGTGTTCGGCGATTACGACGTCGATGGCGCCTGCTCGGCGGCGCTGATGGTGAGCCTGCTGCGCGGCCTCGGCTGCCCCACCCTGACCCATGTGCCCCACCGCATGACCGAGGGCTACGGCCCCAACCAAGCCGCCCTGCGCGGCCTGCTCGCGCGCGGGGCGAGCCTGGTGGTCTGCGTCGATTGCGGCACCGCGGCGGCCGAGGCGCTGGCGGTGCTGGAAGGGGCGGCGGACGCCATCGTGCTCGATCACCACAAGGCGGAGGGGCCGCCGCCGCCGGTGCGCGCCACCGTCAACCCCAACCGGCTGGACGATAGCTCCGGCTGCGGCCTGCTCTGCGCGGCGGCGGTGGCGTTCCTGACCGCGGTCGCCACCGTGCGCAGCCTGCGCCGGCGCGGCTTCTTCGCCGCCCGCGCCGAACCCGACCTGCTCGGCCTGCTCGATCTGGTGGCGCTCGCCACGGTCTGCGACGTGATGCCGCTCACCGGCGTCAACCGCGCGTTGGTCGCCCAGGGGCTCAAGGTGATGGGCCGCCGCCGCCGCCCGGGGATCGCGGCGCTGCTGGCGCTCACCGGGCGCGGCGGGGCGCCCACCGCCATGAGCTGCGGCTTCGGCCTCGGCCCGCGCATCAACGCCGCCGGCCGCATCGCCGAGGCCGATCTGGGGCTGCGCCTGCTGCTCACCGAGGATCCGGCCGAGGCGGCGGCGCTGGCCGAACGGCTGGACGGGATCAACCGCCAGCGCCAGGAGGTGGAGGCGGGGATGCTGGACGCCGCCCTGCGCGCCGCCGAGGTCCAGGCCGAGGCCGGCCGCGCCGCGCTGGTGGTGAGCGGGGCCGGCTGGCACCCCGGCGTGGTGGGCATTGTCGCCGGGCGGATCAAGGAACGCTTCAACCGCCCGGCCTGCGTGGCCGGCGTGGCCGACGGGGTGGCGAAAGGCTCCGGCCGGTCGGTGCCGGGGATCGACCTCGGCGCCGCCGTCATCGGCGCCCGCCAGGCGGGGCTGCTGGCGACCGGCGGCGGGCATCCGATGGCGGCCGGGTTCTCGCTGCCGGCCGACGGGCTGGCCGCCTTCGCCGCCTATCTGGACGAGCGCCTGTCGGCTGCCGCCCAGCTGCCCGCGGCGGCGGATCTGCTGCTGGAAGGCGCGCTGACGGTGCCCGCCGCCACCGCCGATTTCGCCGCCCAGCTGGCGCGGCTGGCCCCGTTCGGGCCGGGCAACGAGGAGCCGGTGTTCGCGCTGGCGCGCGCGCGCGTGGTCCGCGCCGACCGGGTGGGCCGGGAGGGGGCGACCATCCGCAGCTTCATCGAGGGCGAGGGCGGTGGGCCGCGGCTGAAGGCGATGCTGTTCCGCGCCCGCGACGGCGCGCTGGCGGACCGGCTGCTGGCGCGCTCCGGCGAGCCGATGCACCTGGCCGGGCAGCTGCGGCTGGAGGAATGGCAGGGCAATACCGGGGTCGGGTTCGCGATCGTGGATGCCGCGGCGGTCTAGCGTCCGATCGCAGAGAAGCGTGAGTCGCAGCGCGACCACGCTTCGCCGCGTGAATCGGATACGCATACCGAAGGCGACGTATCGACTTTCCGTGAAAGTCGATACGAGCCGGCGGCGATC
>JAKBCO010000288.1 GCA_021807785.1 Pseudomonadota bacterium | reverse complement strand
CTTGACGACGATCAGGTCCACAGCCCGAACGAGAAGTTCGAGGAGCGCTGCTTCCACCACGGCACCCGCGCGCATATCCGGTTGCTCGGCCGGCTTGGCGCGTAGCGAGCGGATCAGGATGGCGCCAACGGGCCGGCGGAAGCCGGGGGGATCGTAGCCGCCGACAGCCAGCGCAATGTGCCGGGCGCATCGCAGACAGGGCAGGCCGGAGTCCAGCGTTCGGCCCGAGCTTGGCATGCGGTGCAGTGCCACGCCGGATCCGGGTCGGCGGTGGCGGCGCGGCGCAGCGCCTCGCGGGCGTCGTCGGGGTTGGCACCCTCCGCCTCGGCGATCCGGGCCAATAGCAGCCACAGGCGCGGCTGGTTGATGCCCTGCTCGCGCGCGGCTTCGGCTTGGCGGCGGGCCTCGCCGGTCAGGCTGGCCTCGAGCGCCAGCCTGGCCAGCAGCAGATGCGCTTCCGCCTGATCCGGCCGATCGGCGACCAGGGTTTGCGCCGCTTGCAGACGGGCCAGCTTGTCGGTCAGCGGGGCCAGCGCGAATGCGGCAAGGTCCGGGTGCGGCGCGAGGGTCCAACTGCGACGGATCACCGCCTGGGCGCGGCGTTCTCGGCCGGCGGCGCGCAGACGGGTCGCGAAGGCCAGCGCCGCCGGGGCCAGCGCCGGGTCCTCCCGCCAGGCACGCCGGGCCAGCTGGCGCGCGCGCGCGGGATCGGTGGTGGCCTCGGCGGCACCGACGCCAAGCGCGGCCTTCGGGGCCTCCGCGTCGGCCAGGGCCAGCGCATCCTCCCAGCGGGCGCCGCGCAGGGCGAGGCGGGTTCGCTCGCCGCGCAACCAGGTGGCGCCGGGGTGAGCGGCCTCGGCGTGCTGGGCGAGTGCCGCGGCTTCTTCCCAGGCACCGGCCTCGGTGGCGCGGCGCAGCAGGCCGCGGAAGCCGATGAAGGCTGTCTCCGGGCGGGCGGTGAGGGCGCGAAGCGCGGCTTCGGACTCGTCATGGCGGCCGGCGAGGCGAGCGGCCTGGGCGGTCAGCAACAGGCTGTGCGCATTGTCGCCGAGCAGGCGGCGGGCACGGTTGGCGTGGTGGCGGGCTTCGTCGGCATCGCCGGCGGCCAGCGCGACCATGGCCCGCGTCGCGGCCTGATCGCCGAGGCGGCGATGGCGAGCATCGCGCCACCGCCGCAGATGCCGGGGCAGCCGCAACAGGAAGGTCAGGCCGCGCAGCGCAAAATGCAGCAGCACGAACAGGATGGCAGCGGCCAGGGCGGCGAGGGCCGTGGGCGCGGCGATGGTCAGCCCATCCAACCGCACGGTGACCGTGCCGGGCAATCCGGCGACATACCAAGCCGCGGCGAGCACCAACGCCGCGACGATGAGAACCCGCAGGATCCGGCGCATCAGCCGCCCTGCCCCATGGCATCGAGCGCGGCGCGGGCCGCGAGCAAGGCCTGGGCCTGGGCCCGCCACCCCGCCATGGCGTGGGCCGCGGGAGGGTCCAGGGGCGCGAGGGCGGCGAGCGCGCCTGCCAGGTCGCCGGCATTGAGCCGAATGCGCGCCGCGGCGAGCGGTCCGGCGGCGGGGTTGCCGAGGAGGACCCGGTCACCGCGACGCACGGTGACGAGACCGACGGCGTGGATCCAGAGCTGCTCGAACCAGGGTTTTCCGGCGCCGGAAGGACGGCTGGCAGCGCGGGCGGCACGCGCTGCGGCGGTGAACGCAAGGCGCAGCGCGGCCTCGGTGGGGGGCGCGGTGTTGGCGAAGCGGGCGAGCGCCGGTGGCGCGCCGGGAATCGGGCCGAGCGGCACGCCGGCGGCGAGGGCGGATCGGGCAGCGTTGAGGCGGGCGACCCGGGCGGTCTGGCCGGCCTGGGTCGCGAGGGCGCGGAACTTCGCGGCCAGGGCCGCCTGCGCGGCCGTCTCCGCGATGAGGGCGCGGTGCAGCGCCGCCAGATCGGTGGTGGTCGCGGTGGTGCCGGCCGCCCGCTCGGCGGTCAGGGCGGCGACCCGGTCATGGAGCGCGGACAGGCGTTGCTCGAGCAGGGAGAGCTCGCGGGACTGATCGGTGACGGTGGCGTGGAGCGGGGCGACCTGCGCAAGGGCCGCGGCATCCTGACGGGACAGGGCCGTGATCTGCGGTCCGGGCGCGCCGCTGGCCGATGCCCTGGCTCCGGGTGGGGCGGCGATCCCGACTCGCGCGGCCAGGGCGGCAACCTGGCGCGCCAGGGTCGCGACGGAGGCGGCGGTTGCCGCGGGTGGCCCAGGGCGGGACTGGAGCGCGTTGAGACGCGCCTGCATCCGCGCCAGGGTGGCTTCGCTGCGGATCTGGCGCTGCCACAGAAATCCGAGGCCGCCGGCGAGCAGCACAATGGCCACGCCCGCGAGCCACGGCAGGGCATGGACAGGTCGCCCTGCCGACACGGCGGACGCCGCCGACGGCGCGAGTGGCGGTTCCGGCGGGAGATCGGCCGTCAAACCGGCGGGAGCGGTGGAGTCCGGCTCCGTCATGGCAGCTGCGCCAACAGCGCCTCCTGCGTGGGGTGGGACGCCAAGCGAACCTCATGCCAGGGCGCGGCCTGTAATGCCACGGCGGCCGGGCGGCCGATAGCGCAGGCCCGCAGCAGGCCGAGCGCCGGCAGCAATCCGGCCTCGGCAACCCGAGCCATGAAGACCCGCGCGGTTTCGGCCGAAAAAAACAGCGCGGCAGCGAGTGTGCCAGCCTGCAAAGCGGCCGCGGCCTCGGCGGGCAGGGTTGCGGCGGGGATGGCCGTGTAGGCGGTCTGGGACACGACCACCCGCCCCGCTTCGCGCAGCCGTGCCGCGAGCGCATCGCCCCGGCCGGCGCCAACCCCAAGCAGGATCGGGCCGGGTGGCGCCCGAGCCAGGACCAGCGCGGCGAGTGCGTTCGCATCGGCCCCGGCGCTGAGGGCAGCGAAGCCGGCCGCGCGGGCCCGCGCGGCGGTGACGTCACCCACCGCGAATACCGGCAGGTGGCAAAGACTGGCGGGCAAGGCGGCCACGGCATTGCCGCTGGTCAGGACGATCGCGGCGAGACCGTCGGGGGAGGTGATGGGCTGTGGACGGATGGTCAGCATGGGCGCGATCACCGGAGTCCGACCGAGGGCGACGATACGGGCGGCGGTCTCGGCGGCCTCGGCAGCCGGGCGGGTGATCAGGACACCGTTGCGCTGCGTCATGAGGCCCGGAGATCCGCTGGCGCTTCCGCCCGCAGGGCTGCCCCGAGGGTGGCGCCAAGCCGCGCCGCATCCGGCGCCGGCCCCATGGCCGTGAGCATGTTAATATAGGTACCATCGGCCCGGGCCAGCAGCCCGGTCAGGGTCAGCGTGCCGTCCTGGTCGAGCCGCGCGTGAGCGCCGATCGGGGTGTGGCAGGAGCCGTCGAGCGCGGCGAGCAGGGCCCGCTCGGCCGTGGCCTCCACAGTGGCGGATGGGTCGGCGATCGCGGAGAGAAGTTCGATCAGCGCGGTATCGGCGGCGCGGGTCGTGATGCCGACGATGCCCTGGCCGGCGGCCGGAACCAGCACCGTCACCGGGAGCGGCATCGTGGCATGAGCCTCGAGGCCGAGGCGGCGCAGCCCGGCCATCGCAAGCAGGGTGGCATCCAGGTCGCCGGCCGCGATCCGGTCCAGGCGCGTCTGGACGTTGCCGCGCAGCATGGTGATGGTGAGGTCCGGCCTTGCGTGCAGCAGCTGGGCCTGGCGGCGGAGCGAGGCGGTGCCGACGCGCGCGCCG
>JAKBCO010000052.1 GCA_021807785.1 Pseudomonadota bacterium | reverse complement strand
CGCATCGCCCGGATCGCGCAGATGCACATGCGGGTCGATCAGCCCGGGCAGCACATGCAGCCCCGTGGCATCGATGGTCTCCGCCGCCGCCGCGGTTGCCGGCACGCCGAGGGCGGCGATGCGCCCGTCGCGCACGCCGATATCGGTGGCCGCCATCCCCCAGGGCAAGACGGCGGTGCCGCCGCGGATCACGAGGTCGAACTGGGTCATGGCAGGTCTCCGGAGCGTCCTGGATCATAGCAGGCGCGCCCGGCGCGTGCGATCCTGGGCCCGGATCGCGGAGACGGCGGATGGACGGCAACGACCGATGGGGCGAGGCGGTGCGCGGCGAATGGACACTCGAGCCCGGCTTCATTTCGGTCAATCACGGCGCCTACGGCGCCACCCCGCGCGCCGTGCTGGCAGCGCAGGACGCCATCCGGGCGCGGATGGAGGCACAACCCGGCCGTTTCATGCGCGCCGAGCTGCCCGAGGCGTTGCGCCGGGCGGCGGCGACGCTGGCTGGTTTCCTCGGCACGCGCGGGGAGTCGCTGGTGTTCGTCGCCAACGCCACCGAGGCGGTAAACGCCGTGCTGCGCTCCTTGCCGCTCGCCGCCGGCGACCAGGTCCTGGTGCTCAGCCACGGCTACGGCGCGGTCCGCAACGCGGTGCGGCACATCGCCGCGCGGGCGGGGGCACGGATGGTGGAGGCGGCGGTGCCGTATCCGCGCCCCACGGATGCCGCGATCCTGGCGGGGCTGGAGGCGGCGCTGACCCCGCGCACCCGGCTCGCGGTGCTGGACCATATCACCTCGCCCTCGGCGCTGGTGCTGCCGCTGGCGGCGATGGCGGCGCGATGCCACGCGGCCGGCGCGCGCGTGCTGGCCGACGGGGCTCATGCGCCAGGGATGCTGCCGCTCGATCTGCCGGCGCTGGGCGTCGATTGGTACGTGGGCAACTGCCACAAATGGCTGTGTGCGCCGAAAGGCGCGGGGTTCCTGTGGGCGGAGCCAGAGGCGCAGGCGGGGGTGCAGCCGCTGGCGATCTCGCACGGCATCGATGACGGCTTCACCGCCGCCTTCGACTGGACCGGGACGCGCGATTTCAGCCCGTTCCTGGCGGTGCCGGCGGCGCTGGCGTTCTGGGAAGGCTTGGGCGGGTTCGCGATGATGGCGCGCGGGCGCGATCTGGTGGCGACGGCGGCGGCCGAGCTGGCCGCGGCATTGGGCACCGAAACGGGAACCCCGCCCGACAGCCCGGCGAGCATGGCGACGGTGCGGCTGCCGCTCGCCGACCCATCGCGGGCCGCGGCCTTCGCCGCCGCGCTGCTGGCGGCTTGCACCGATGCGCCGGCCCATGCGCTGGGCGGCTCGGCGTGGCTGCGGGTCTCGGCGCACGCCTACAACACTGCCGGCGATTTCCGGCGGCTCGGCTCGGTTCTGCGACGGGTGCTGCCGGATTGGACCTAAACAGAAAGTCCCCCGGGCCGCACTGACCGCCGCCGGGATCGGCGCGGCTTTCCTCCACGAAGGGTCGGCCCCGCCGGTGGCAACTGATACGGACGGCCCTTTCGGCCGACCTTAGCGCGCGCAGGGTTGCCAAGGGACGCCGCCATCCGGCGGCGTGCGAAATCGAGATCCTGCCGGCGGCGCGCCGTCCAACCGACGGCTCATCGCGTTGCGCCGAGGGTCTGCGGCACGTCTCGTACGGCGAGAATTCGGCTTAATCCATGAAAAGACTTGGGGCGTAACCGACTGTTTACCACCGTCGTGCCAAATTTGTGGCGCGGTCACCTGGTCCGCGACCCTGCAAGGATGATCCGCGTGTCCGGCAAGCTGCTATGCCGTTGGGTGTTGCCCCTGGCCCTGCTGGTGGGGGCGGGAAGACCCGCGCTGGCGGGGGCCAATCTGATCGTCAACGGCACCTTCGGCACCGGCAATTTCAAGTCCTGGCGGCTCGGCTCCAGCGGCACCACGACCTCCAAGGCGGTGGTCATCAAGACCGACAACGTCGCCCGAAGCTACCCCACCGGCGCCTATGGGGAGGCGATCCCGCCCGACCCGCTGCTGACCGGGAGCCCCGATGCCGGGGCCGGCTGGGCGGCGTATTTCTCCACCGATACCGGCTCGCAGACCTTGTCGCAGCGGATCCGCCTGAGCGCGGGCACCTACGCGGTCGGCTTCGACGTGTTCGTGCCGTCCAACGGGTATGCCAATCAATACGACGCCAGCTTCACCGGCACGGTGGCCGGCACCCCGCTGTCGTCATCGGTCTCGGTCGCGGCCATCGGCAAGACCGGTGGGGTCGCCACCTGGATCACCGTCTCGGCGCAGGCGCAGATCGCCGCCGCGGGGACCTATCTGGCGACCTTCACCTTCATCGGGGATGGCGTGCCCGCGAAGGATATTCTGGTGGACCGGGTGTATGTGACCCAGGCGTCGTATATCCAGTCGCAGAATGGCACTCCGGTGCCGGAGCCGGGGGCGGCACTGCTGCTGGCGGGCGGGGTGGTGGCGCTGGCAGCCGCGCGGCGCAGCCGGTATGGCCGCCGCCGGTTGCACGAACTTCCCGGTTTCAAGGGCAAGATCGGCGGCTGATCCGGCGCCTCCCCGGCTGGCGCGGCGTCGCCGCGAGCGCCAACCCCTATCGATCCGCCCCCACACCGTTTCCCGGTTCGGCTGGGCGCCGGTCGATCCGCTTGGCGGCTCAACCGTCCCGACCTGAAGCCGTCACCGGGCGTCACGCGCAGCCGCGGTCAAGGAGGGCCCGCCGCGCCCCCCGTCCTCCTCACCCCCGATAACGCGCGATCGCCGCCGGATCGAACGAGAACCCCCAGCCCGGCCGCTCTGGCACCACCGCCTCGCCCGCCGCGTCGAGCTCGATCCGCTCGCGATAGATCGGCTCGAACCACGGCATGTGCTCCAGGTAATACCCCCCCGGCAGCGCCGCCAGCAGCGCCAGCGACATCTCGGGAAACAGATGCGACGCGCAGGGCGTATGGAACGCCTCGCAGAGATGCCCCGCCTTCAGGAACTCGCTCGGCCCGCCCATCCGCTGCAAGTCCGGCATCGCCACATCCGCCGCCCCCGCCTGCAACAAGCCCAGAATCCCGCGATGGGTGTAGAGCGTCTCGCCGGAGGCCAGCGGCGTGTCCAGCGCCGCCGCCACCGCCGCCTCGGCTTCGTGGTCGTGGCAGATCACCGGTTCCTCGAACCAGGTCAGGTCGAGGTCCTCCATCATCCGGCCGATGCGGATCGCCTGCTTGGCGGTCATCTGCTGGTTGGCATCCACCATCAGCGCCACGTCCGGCCCCACCGCCTCGCGCACCGCGCGCACGCGGGCCACCATTCGCTCCGGCTCGGTCGGGCCGACCCGGGTCTTCATGGCGCGGAAGCCGCGGGCGACGAACCCCGCCGCCTCCTTCTGCAAGGCATCGATCGACGACCCCAGCCACAGCCCGCCCGAGGCATAGACCGGCTGCGCGCTCCGGCAGGCGCCCAGCAGATGCGCGACGTTCAGCCCGGCCGCCTTACCGCGCAGATCCCACAGCGCCATGTCGATCGCCGCCAGCCCGATCACCGAGACCCCTTCGTAGCCAAGGAAATTCAGGTCCTTCCAGGCGCGCGCGTTCAACGCCCCGCCCTGGCGCGGGTCGAGCCCCACCACCAGGTCCTCGAGATCGCGAATCATCTGCACGATGGTTCCCAGGCGCCGGTCGTTGACAGCGAAGACCAGCCCCTCGCCGACCAGCCCCTGATCGGTCTCGAGGAAGGTCAGCACGCAATCGGCGCTGCGGATGCCACCCAGGATCACCGTCAGGAGCGGCGGATCGATCGGCAGATGCACGACTTCCGTGCGCAAGCGGGTGATCTTCATCGCGAGCTCCTCCGGCGGGGTTGCGCTTCGTCACCCATTGTTACCGCGTTCCGGCGCAGGGTCCGAAGGCCATCGCGAGACCTTGCCCATGGACAGCGACGCCGCACAAGCCATGATCCGCTTCGGCCTCGGCCCGCGCGCCGATCGGCTGGCGCCGGCCGACCCGCGGGGCTGGCTCGCTTCCCAGCTGCGCGCCGCCGGCCCCGCCCCCACGCCGGGGACCGCCGCCGCGCTGGAAGCCCTGCGCGCCGACCGCCGCGACAAGCCGAAGCCCATGCAGTCGCGCACCCACGCCCTGTTCCTGCGCGATGCCCTGGCGCATCTGACCCAAGGCCTGACCACCGAGCAGGGCTTTCGCGAACGGCTGGTCTGGTTCTGGGCCAACCATTTCTCGGTCTCGATCCGCCAGGGACCGGTCGCCGGGCTGATCGGCCCGTTCATCGCCGAGGCGATCCGCCCGCACGTCACCGGCCGCTTCGCCGACATGCTGCTGGCGGTGATGCGCCATCCGGCGATGCTGCTCTACCTCAACAACGCCTTCTCCTTCGGCCCCGACAGCCCGGCCGGGCGCCGCACCGGGCGCGGACTCAATGAAAACCTGGCCCGCGAGAGCCTGGAACTGCACACCGTGGGCCTCGCCTCCGGCTTCACCCAGGCGGATGTGACATCCTACGCGAAGATCCTGACCGGCTGGTCGATCAACCTGAAGGCCGACCCGCCGGGGTTCATGTTCCGCCGCTTCGCCCACGAACCCGGCTGGCACAGCCTGCTCGGCCATCGCTTCCCGCCCGGCGAGGCCGGCGGGGTGGCGGCGCTGCGCTTCCTCGGCACCCATCCGGCCACCTACCGCCATCTCGCCACCCAGCTCGCGGCGCAGTTCGTCGCCGACGATCCCCCCTCGGCCGCGGTCTCGCAGCTGTTCGACACCTTGCACCGGACCGGCGGCGATCTGGGCGCCGCCGCCGCCGCCCTGCCCCATCTGCCCGGCGCCTGGCGGGCCGAGACCAAGCTGCGCACCCCGCAGGACCTGCTGATCGGCGCCGGCCGCGCGCTGGGGCTGCGCCAGGCGGAGCGGCCGATGCTGTGGGCGCTGCATCTGCTCGGCCAGCCGCTCTGGGCAGCGCCGCAGCCGAACGGTTGGGGCGACAAGGCGGCCGATTGGGCGGCGCCGGAGGCGATGCTGCGACGGGTCGATTTCGCCTATGCCATGGCCGGACGCTTCCCTCGCCCGGCGCCGACGGTGGGGCACGCCGCGCTCGGCCCGCGCCTGCGCCCGGCCACCGGCACCGCGCTCGCCCGCGCCGGCTCCCGGCGTGATGCGCTGGCGCTGCTGCTTTCCTCCCCCGAGTTCCAGCGGCGGTGATCCCCATGCTGACACGACGCGCAACCTTGCTTGGTCTCGGGGTCTCGGCCGCCGCCCCCGGTTCGGCGCTGGCATTGGCCGCCGGCGGCGGGGAGCGGCGGCTGGTGGTGGTGATCCAGCGCGGGGCGATGGACGGGATGTCCGCCGTCGTCCCCTATGGCGATCCCGGGCTGCGGGCGCTGCGGGCGCGGCTGATCCCGCCGCCACCCGGCCAGCCGGAAGGCATGGGCGATCTGGGCGGGTTCTTCGGGTTGCACCCGGCGATGCCGCGGATGCTGGCGATGTATCGCGCCGGGCAGTTGCTGCCGGTCCACGCGGTGGCGGGCCCCTGGCGCGTGCGCAGCCATTTCGAGGCGCAGGACGATCTGGAATCCGGCGCCCCCGACCGGCTGGACAGCGGCTGGCTCAACCGGGTGGCGGCGGAGTTGCCCGCGGGCGGCGTCGCCGGCCAGGCGATGGCGGTGGGGGTGGACATGCCGCTGCTGCTGCGCGGGCCGGCGCGGGTGGGTTCCTGGGCCCCGGCCGGCTTCGGCCCGGTGGCGCCCGACCTCTATGCCCGCGCCGCCGGGTTGGCCGCCGGCGATCCGGTGATCGGCCCGGCACTGACCGAAGGGCTGCGCGAGCAGGGCTTCACCGATGGCGCCCTCGGCGCGGGGGGGCGCCGGCGCGGGCGGGCGGCGCACGGGTTCGTGGCGCTGGCCGGCGCCGCCGGGCGGCTGCTGGCCGCCCCGGGTGGACCGCGGCTGGCGGCGATTTCCGTGGACGGGTGGGACACCCATGTCGGCCAGGTGCCCCGGCTGCACGTCATGCTGGGCGAGCTGGATCGCGGCCTCGCGGCCCTGCGCGCCACGCTGGGGCCGGCCTGGCGGCAGACGGTGGTGCTGACGATGACCGAGTTCGGTCGCACCGCGCGCGAGAACGGCACCGGCGGGACGGATCACGGCACCGCCGGGGTGGCGTTCCTGGCCGGCGGGGCGGTCGCCGGCGGGCGGGTGCTGGCCACCTGGCCGGGGTTGCGCCCGGGGCAGCTGTTCCAGAACCGCGACCTCGCACCGACGCAGGATCTGCGGGCGCTGGCGAAGGGGGTGCTGGCGGGACATCTGGGGTTGCCGGAAGCCGCGCTGGGGCGGGTCTTCCCGGGCAGCGCGGGCGTGAAGGGCGTCGGCGGGGTGGTGCGGGCCTGACCGCGGGCGCGGCTATACGGGTTTTTTATTCCCGCCCCGCCAATCCCCTATCGGAATTTTATTCGTCAAGGATCAGACAGGCAGCGCCAACAGGAGCCTGCCATGTTCCTCCGTGATGCGATCAATCTCGCGCTGACGCTGGCCGCCTTCGGGCTGTTCGCGCTCTACGTGCTGGCCTGCGAGAAGGTCTGATCCGGTGCCCGGGGTGATGATCGCGGCAGGCGCCGTCGTGGCGGCGGCGCTGGCCGCCTATCTGCTGGTCGCCCTGGTGCGCCCGGAATGGTTCTGACATGACTTGGCACGCGACGCTCTACATCGCGCTGGTGCTGGCCCTGGTGCTGGGCGCGGCATTCCCGCTCGGCACCTGGCTGGCGCGCGTGTTCGACGGCACCGCGGATTTCCTCGCCCCCGTCGAGCGCGGCATCTACCGCCTCTGCGGCATCGACCCGAACGAGAAGATGGGCTGGCGCGGCTACGCGCTGGCCCTGCTCGCGCTCAGCGTGGTGCATTTCCTGCTGCTCTACGCGATCCTGCGGCTGCAATACTGGCTGCCATTCAACCCCGAGCACATCCCGGGAATGCCTCCCGGCCTTGCCTTCAACACCGCGGCGAGCTTCACCACCAACACCAACTGGCAGGCCTACACGCCCGAAAGCCAGATCTCCGACGGCGCGCAGATGTTCGGCCTGACCGTGCATATGTTCATCTCCGCCGCCGCCGGCATCGCGGTGGCGGCGGCGCTGATGCGCGCCTTCGCCGCCGGGCGGATCGCCGTCCTCGGCAATCTTTACGTCGATATCGTGCGCATCACCCTTTATGTGCTGCTGCCGATCTCGCTGGTCGCGGCGGTGCTGCTGCTCGCCGGCGGGGTGCCGATGACGTTGGCCGGCTTCGCCCATGTCCACACGCTCACCGGCGGGACCCAGACCATCGCCCGCGGGCCGGTGGCGTTGCAGGAGGCGATCAAGGAGCTTGGCACCAACGGCGGTGGCTTCTTCAACGCCAACTCGGCGCATCCGTTCGAGAACCCGAACGCCTGGACCAACCTCCTGGAAATCTGGCTGATCCTGGTGATCGGCTTCGCCTTGCCGATCGCCTTCGGCCGCATGGTCGGCCGCGCGCGCGACGGGGTGGCGCTGTTCGCCGCCATGGCGGTGATCCTGGCGGTGGCGATGTTCGGCGGCTACGCGGCGGAGGCGGCCAACAACCCGGTCCTGGTCCATGCCGGTCTCGCCGCCGCGCCCGGCAACATGGTCGGCAAGGAGGTCCGGTTCGGCATCGTCCAATCGACGTCCTTCAACGTCGCCGCGACCGCCACCTCCTGCGGCGCCGTCAACTCCTTCCTCGACAGCTACACCCCGCTCGGCGGTCTGGTCTCGCTGTTCCTGATGCAGCTCGGCGAGGTGGCGCCAGGCGGGGTCGGCTCGGGCTTCGCCGGCATGATCCTGTTCGCGCTGCTCGCCGTCTTCGTCGCCGGCCTGATGGTCGGGCGGACGCCGGAATATCTCGGCAAGAAGATCGAATCGCGCGAGATCAAGCTGGCGATGCTCGCGGTGCTGATCCAGACGCTGTTCATCCTGCTCGGCGCGGGGGCGTCGCTGCTGACGAAATCCGGCCTCGGCTCGCTCGCCAGCGGCGGGCCGCACGGGCTCTCCGAGATGCTCTACGGCTGGACCTCGGCCACCGAGAACAACGGCAGCGCCTTCGCCGGGCTGGCCGCCAACACCGCCCTGCTGAACTACGGCCTCGGCTTCGCCATGCTGGCCGGGCGGTTCGCGGTGCTGATCCCGGTGCTGGCGATCGGCGGCTCGCTCGCGGCCAAGCCCGTCCTGCCGCGCTCGGCCGGCAGTTTCCCGACCGACGGGCTGCTGTTCGTCTCGTTGCTGATCGGCGTGGTCGTCGTCCTGGGCGGATTGCAATTCATGCCGGCCGACACGCTGGGTCCGCTGGCCGAGCAGACGCTGATGCACGCCGGCAAGCTCTTCTGAGGCGACGCCCATGACAAGCAAGGCCGAGACCATCAGCCTGTTCGACCGCGCCATCCTGACGCGCGCCGCGCGCGACGCCGTGGTCAAGCTCAACCCGATGACGCTCGCGCGCAATCCGGTGATCTTCACCACCGAGGTGATCGCCGCCCTGGTCAGCCTGGACGCGACCCATGCGGCGCTGCTGCACCGTCCCGCCGCCTTCGCCGCGGTGATCGCGGTCTGGCTCTGGATCACCGTGCTGTTTGCGACCTTCGCCGAAGCGGTGGCGGAAGGCCGCGGTCGGGTGCGCGCGGACGCGCTGCGCCAGGCGCGCACCGACACGGTGGCGAAGCTGATCGTCGATCGGGCCGAGCCGCATATCTACAAGCCGACCCGGGCCAGCGATCTGCGGCGCGGCGATCTGGTGTTCGTCGAGGCCGGCGACCTGATCCCATCGGATGGCGAGATCGTCGAAGGCATCGCCAGCGTCAACGAAAGCGCGATCACCGGCGAATCCGCGCCGGTGATCCGCGAAGCCGGCGGCGATCGCTCGGCGGTCACCGGCGGCACGCAGCTCGTGTCCGACTGGCTGGTGATCCGCGTCGCCGCCGACCCGGGCGCCACCTTCCTCGACCGCATGATCGCCCTGGTGGAGGGCGCCGAGCGACGCAAGACGCCGAACGAGATCGCGCTCGACATCCTGCTCGCCGGCCTGACCCTGATCTTCGTCATCGCCATCGCCACCCTGCCGATGCTGGCCGGCTACGGCGGCACGCATCTGTCGATCGCCGTGCTGGCGGCGCTCTTCGTCTGCCTGATTCCCACCACCATCGGCGGGCTGCTGTCGGCGATCGGCATCGCCGGGATGGACCGGCTGATCCGATTCAACGTGGTCGCCACCTCCGGCCGCGCGGTGGAAGCAGCCGGGGACGTGGACGCGCTGCTGCTCGACAAGACCGGCACCATCACTTTCGGCAATCGCATGGCCTCGGCGATCTATCCGGTGCCGGGCGTCGCCGAACCCACCCTGGCCGAGGCGGCGCGGCTGGCCTCGCTCGGTGACGACACGCCGGAGGGCCGCTCGATCCTGGCGCTGGTGCGCGACCGCTACGGGCTCGATCCGTCCGCGCGCCCCGCCGGCACGGTGGTTCCGTTCACCGCCACCACCCGCGTCTCCGGGTTCGACGCGGACGGCGTGGCCTGGCGCAAGGGCGCGGTGGATTCGGTGCTGGCCCTCATCGCCGGCCCGCCGCAAGCGGGTTTCACCGAGACCATCGACCGCATCGCGCGCGCCGGGTCCACCCCGCTCGCGGTCTGCCGCGACCGCACCCTGCTGGGCGCGATCGAACTCAAGGACATCGTCAAACCGGGCATCCGCGCCCGCTTCGATGCCCTGCGCCGGATGGGGATCCGCACCGTGATGGTGACCGGCGACAACCGGGTGACCGCCGCCGCCATCGCCGCCGAGGCCGGGGTGGACGATGTGATCGCCGAGGCGACGCCGCAGGACAAGCTCGCCTATATCCGCCGCGCCCAGACGGAAGGGCGGCTGGTGGCGATGTGCGGTGACGGCACCAACGACGCGCCGGCGCTGGCCCAGGCCGATGTCGGCGTGGCGATGCAGACCGGCACCCAGGCCGCCCGCGAGGCCGGCAACATGGTCGATCTCGACAGCGATCCCACCAAGCTGATCGAGATCGTGGAGATCGGCAAGCAGCTGCTGATCACCCGCGGGGCGCTGACCACCTTCTCCATCGCCAACGACATCTCCAAGTATTTCGCCATCCTGCCGGCGATCTTCGTCGCCACCTATCCGGGGCTGCAATCGCTCAATGTGATGCGCCTCGCCACGCCGGAAAGCGCGATCCTCTCGGCGGTGATCTTCAACGCCCTCATCATCGTGGCCCTGGTGCCGCTGGCCCTGCGCGGCGTTCGGTTCCGCCCGGTCGGCGCCGCCGCGCTGCTGCGACGCAACCTGCTGATCTACGGGCTGGGCGGGATCGTGGCGCCATTCCTCGGTATCAAGGCGATCGACATGATCCTGTCGGCGCTGCACATCTTCACCTGAAAGGCACGCCGCCATGCGCGCCATGCGCCCCGCCGTCTCGCTGGTGATCCTGTTCACGCTCGCGCTCGGGCTGGTGCTGCCGGCGCTGGTCACCGGCTTCGCCCAGCTGGCATTCCCGTTCTCCGCCAACGGCAGCCTCATCGCACGGCACGGCCAGCCGATCGGATCGGCACGGATCGGGCAGGCCATCACCGGGCCGGGCTGGTTCGTTCCCCGTCCCTCCGCGCTCACCGGCACCGCGCCGGACGGGCGGAGCATCGCCACCCCCTACGACGCCGCGCAGTCGGGCGCCTCCAACCTCGCCCCCACCAGCACGGCGCTGGCGGCCCATGTCGCGGCGCGGATCGCCGCCTGGCACGCCACCTACGGGGCCGGGCCGGTGCCGGACGACGCCGTCACCAGCTCGGGCTCCGGCCTCGATCCCGACATCTCGCTCGCCAACGCGCTGCGGCAGGCGCCGGTGGTGGCGGCGGCACGACATCTGCCGCCCGATACCGTCATCGCCCTGGTCCGCCGCCTCGCCGCGCGCCCCTGGCTCGGCCTGATCGGCACGGCGCATGTCAACGTGCTGCGGCTCGACATTGCGCTGGCGCGGGCGGCGGCGCGATGATGCCGCATGGCCCCGGGCGCGGATCGCGAGCTTCGACCTGACCCCGATGCGCTGCTGGCTCAGGCGCAGGCCGAACAGCGCGGCCGGCTCAAGATTTTCCTCGGCGCCGCCCCCGGCGTCGGCAAGACCTGGGAGATGCTCGCCGCCGCCCGGCGCAAGCGCGACGAGGGCGTCGATGTGCTCGCCGGGCTGATCGAAACCCACGGCCGCGCCGAAACCGCGGCCCAGCTCGCCGGGCTCCCGGTGCTGCCGCCGCGCCAGGTCGCCTATCGCGGCCGCAGCCTGCCGGAGTTCGACCTCGAAGCGGCGCTGGACCGCCATCCGGCGCTGATCCTGGTCGATGAGCTCGCCCACACCAACCCGCCCGGCCTGCGCCACGCCAAGCGCTGGCAGGACGTCTCCGCCCTCCTCGCGGCCGGGATCGATGTCTGGACCACGCTCAACGTCCAGCACCTGGAAAGCCTGAACGACCAGATCGCCCGCATCACCGGCGTGCGGGTGGCGGAGACCTTGCCGGACAGCGTGCTCGATCTCGCCTCGGAAATCGAGCTGATCGACCTGCCGCCCGGCGAATTGCGCGCCCGGCTGACCGAGGGGCGCATCTACCGCCCCGATGTCGCCCGCCGCGCGCTGGACGGGTTCTTCCGCGAGGGCAACCTCGCCGCGCTGCGCGAGATCGCGCTGCGCCGCGCCGCCCAGCACGTGGACCGCGACATCGAGGCCTATATGCGCACCCGCGCCATCGCCGGCCCGTGGCCGGCGGCGGAACGGGTGATGGCGGTGATCGACACCGGCGAGCGGGCCGAACAAGTGGTCCGCCACGCCGCGCGCATCGCCGATGCGCTGCGCGCGCCGCTGATCGTGTTCCATGTGGAGGCGGCAACCTCGGCGCTGCCGGTGCAGCCGGCGCTCGATCTCGCGGTGCAGCTCGGCGCGGCGATCGAGACCACCACAAGGGCCGATGCCGTGGCGGCGGTGCTGGACAGCGCGGCGCAGCTCAACGTCGCGCATATCGTGCTGGCACGCCCGCCGCCGCGCCCCGGCTTCGCCGGGCTGCGCCTGCCGGGGCCGCGACCGCTGGCGGCGGGGCTGGCGCGCCGGGCGAGCGCCTATACGCTGCACATCGTCCCCGAGCCGGTGGCCCGACCCGTGCCGCCCCGGCCGCATGACGGCCGGGCCGGCAGCCTCTATCCCTATGCGCTGGCACTCGGCGTGCTCGCCGCGGCGACCGTGTTCGGCTATTTCGCCCGCGCCGTGCTGCCGCGCGAGGCGGCGGGATTCGTCTTCACCGCCATCGTGGTCGCGCTGGCCAGCCGCTTCGGCCGCGGCGTCGGGCTGTTCACCGCGCTGGCGAGCTTCCTGCTGTGGAACTTCTTCTTCCTGCCGCCGATCTTCACCCTGTCGGTCGCCGATCCGCGCGACGTGGTGGCGCTGGTCGTGTTCCTCGCGGTGGGCGTGCTGACCGGCTCGCTCGCCGGGCGGGTTCGCAAGGAGGCGGAGACGGCGCGGCTGCGCATCGAGGCGCTGCGGCGGGTCGCCCTGTTCGGCCGCACCCTGGCGCGCGCCACCGACGAGGCCGGGCTGGTGCTGGCAACCGAGGCCGAAGCCGCGGCGCTGGCCGGCACCGCGAAATTGCTGCTGGTCCACGACGCCGCGCTGGCCCGCGCGCCGGAGATGGACGAGGCCGCCGCGGCGGCGGCGGAGTTCGCCTTCCGCCACCGCAGCGCGACCGGAACCGGCACCATGACCCTGCCGGCTGTCCCCTGGCGCTTCCTGCCGCTGGCCACCGAGTCCGGCATGTTCGGCGTGCTCGGCGTGCGCCCCGAAGCGGCGCTGACCGAGCCGCAGGTGCAGGCGCTGGGCGCGCTCGCCGATCAGGCGGCGATGGCGATCGAGCGGCTGCACCTGGCGGCGAGCGCGGCCGAGGCGCGGGCGCAGGAGCGGACCCAGCGGCTGCGCACCGCGCTGCTGTCCTCCATCTCGCACGATCTGCGCACCCCGCTGACCGCGATCCGCGGCGCGGCCGAGACGCTGGCCGGCGCCGGCGCCGGACTGCCGGAGGCGACGCGGGCCGACCTGCTCGCCTCCATCGTCCAGGATGTGGGCCGCATGACCCACTTCCTTGCCAACATCACCGGCATGGCACGGATCGAGACCGGGGAGATCGTCGCCCGCCGGGTGACCATTCCTCTCCCCGCCACCATCGAGGCGGCAGTGGCGCGGGTGCCGGACGCCTTCCTGACCACGGTGAACTGCGAGGCGGAGACCGCGATCGGCGATCCCGCGCTGCTCGAGCAGGTGCTGGTCAATCTGATCGAGAACGCGCTCAAGTTCTCGCCGCCCGGGGCACCGATCAATGTCTCGGCGCGGCGCGAGGGCGAGATGGTCATCATCCGGGTGGCCGACGAAGGAGTGGGGATTCCCCCGGCCGACCTGCCGCGTGTGTTCGACAGTTTCTTTCGCAGCGAGCGCGGCGACCGGGTGGCCCCGGGCACCGGACTGGGTCTCGCCATCGCCCACGCGCTGGTGGAGGCGATGGGCGGACAGATCACCGCGATCAGCCCGCGCCCCAACGCGCCGCGGGACGGCGCCCCGGGCAGCGTGATGGTGATTGCCCTGCCCGCCGCCGCCCTGCCTGCCGCATGACCGGCCAGACCCTGCTGGTGGTGGACGACGAGCCGCAAATCCACCGCTTCCTCACCCCGGCGCTGCAAGCCGAAGGCTACCGGGTGCTGGCCGCGGCGCGCGGCGAGGACGCGCTGCGGCTGCTGGCGCGCGACCCGCCGGACCTGATCCTGCTCGATCTCGGCCTGCCGGACATTGACGGCCAGACCCTGCTCGCCGACTTGCGCGCGCTGACCCGCGCGCCGGTGATCGTGGTCTCGGCGCGCGATCAGGAACGGGAGAAGATCGCCGCCCTCGATGCCGGCGCCAGCGATTACGTGGAAAAGCCGTTCGGGCTCGGCGAGTTGCTCGCGCGCATCCGCAACGTGCTACGCTGGCGCGCCGAGGCGGCCGACGAGCCGGTGCCACAGGACGCAGACATCACCCTCGACCCGAACCGGATGACGGTGACGGCGGCGGGGGAGACGCTCGAACTGACCCGCCTGCAATTCCGGCTGCTGGCGCTGCTGCTGACCCATCGCGGCCGGGTGCTGACGCACGGGCAGATCCTGAAATCGGTCTGGGGACCGGCGCACACCGAGGATGTGGCCTATCTGCGCGTCTATATCGGCCAGCTGCGGCGCCGGCTGGGCGCGTTCGGCGATGCGCACGTGAAGACGCGCGCGGGCGTGGGATATTATTTCGAGTAATATGATCCCCGAAGCCGCCGCTACCGCCCCTCCTCCACGCTGATCCCCTCCGCCTCCGGCGTCATCGTCACGCTCAGCAGCGGGTCCGCCCCCAGCCCGTCCCCGCTCGCCAGCACCCCGTCCACCGGCGCGGTCAGCACGTGCCAGCTGCCCCCGCTCAGAACCTCGGCCGGGCGGAAGCGGGATTTGTAGGTCATCTTCCGGCTCTCGCCCACCCAATAGCCCAGATACACGTAGCCGAGCCCCAGCGAGCGAGCGCGCTCGATCAGCCACAGCACGGCATAGGTCCCGAGCGAAATCCGTTCTGGACCCGGATCATAGAAGCTATAGACCGCCGACAGCCCGTCTCCCAGCCGGTCGGTCAGGCAGGCCCCCGCCAGCACCCCGTCCCGGTCGCGGAACTCCACCACCGAGGTCTCGATCGGCGTGTCCTCCACCATCGCGCGGTAGTCGTAGAAGCTCATGGTGGCCATGTCGCCCTCGGTATGACGGGCGTGCTGGTAGCGCTGGAACAGCTGGAACTGCTCCGTGGTGGCGCGCGGCGGCATCTCGAAGACGTCGAGCCCGGCATTGGCGCGCGCCACCCGCCGCTGGGTACGGTCGGGGCGGAAGCGGGCCACCGGCACCCGGATCGGCACGCAAGCCTGGCAGCCGGGGCAGACCGGGGCATAGGCGATGTTGTGGCTGCGGCGGAACCCGGCGCGCGAGAGCCGGTCATGCAGCGCCTCGGCGCCGGGACCGGTGATCTCGGTCACCACCTTGCGCTCGGTCCGGCCCGGCAGATACGGGCAGGGCAGCGGCGCGGTGGTGTAGAAGAACTGCGGGCGGCGCGGCGGCTTGTAGGTCATGGGGGACGTCCTGGCCGCATGGTCCGCGCCCGCGCGGTCCGGGTCAATACGCCGGATGGCCGGTTGCCTCGGCCGCGACGCGGCGCCTATCACCCCGCGCCACACCCCATGCAACGCCTCACCACCACTCTCGGCCTCGACCGCGCCACCGCCTGGCATGGGCTGCGTCTGGCCTTGGCTGCCTGGCTCGCGCTCGCCGTGGCGCTGGCGCTGCGGCTTCCCAATCCGTACTGGGCGGCGATGCCGGTCTGGGTGGTGACCCAGGCCAGCGCCGGGCTGCTGCTCGAACGCGCGGTGTTTCGCGTCCTCGGCACCCTGATCGGGGCCGCCGCCGGGTTCGCGGTGCTGCGCTTGTCCGCCGATCCGTGGCTGGTGTTCCTGCTGCTCGGGCTGTGGGTGGGTATGGCCGGAGCGCTCACGCATCTGCTGCGCGGCGTCCACGCCTATGGCGCGCTGGTCGCCGGCATGACCGCCGCGGTGGTGGTGCTGCCGGTCCTGTTCACCCCCGGCCTCGGCATGGCGCTGGCCTGGGCGCGGGTGGAATGCACCCTGATCGGCGTGCTGGCGGTCACCGCCGTCACCGCGCGCTTCACCCCGGGCAGCGCGCGCGCCGCCTTCTATCGCCGCGCCCGCGACCTGGCCGCCGATGCGCTGGACTGCGCCGCCGTCCCCGAGCCCGGCGGCGAGCGGGAACGCGCGGCCCTGGCCGGCATCGCCGCGCTGGACGAAAGCGCGGCGCTGATCTCGGCCGGCTCGGTGGAGGGCTATCGCCGGCTGCGCGGCGTCCATGCGCTGGTGGTGGCGGCCCTCGCCACCCTGGCGGCCGGCCGGGCCCTGCGCGGCCGGCGCAGCCGCGCCGAGCCGGTGCCCGACGACATCGCCGCCTGGGCGGCCTCGGCCGCGCAACGGCTGCGGGCCGACGCTGCCTGCCCGCCGCCGCCCGCCGCCTGGGCCGCCCCCGCCG
>JAKBCO010000287.1 GCA_021807785.1 Pseudomonadota bacterium | reverse complement strand
CTCCGGTTCCGTTTGCCCCAGTCTGCGCCCGCTTCCGGCGCCGGAAAAGGGCGCGGCGGCGTCAGCGCGAGATATGCTCCAGGATCGCCCGCTGCTGGCGGATCCCGCCCCAGGCGATCAGCACCCCCGGGATCAGCGCCCCGGGGATGGTGACGAACAGGAACCAGCCGACATGCCCCGCCGAGGCGGTGGCGGCGAACAGCGTGCCCGCGATCAGCGGCCCGAAGATGGAGCCGAGATGGCCGAGCCCGTCGGTCAGCCCGGTCCCCGTGGCGCGCAGCCGTGTCGGGTAGCTGGCCGCCGTGTAGTTGTACATGCTGAACAACCAGACCGTCTCCGCCCCCCACGAGAACGAGATCAGGATGTAGGCGGCCGCCTCGGAATGGATGAAGAACAGCCATCCCAGCGCGACGCAATTGACCAGGGCGGCGACCAGGATGGTCGTGCGCCGCTCGATCCGCTCGCCGAGCCAGGCGCACAGCGCCAGTCCGCCCGCCCCGCCCAGGATGTTGGAGACCAGCAGCACGCCGAAGGTCTGCCCCGCGTCCAGCCCGAACCCGCCCAGCAGCGCCGGCTCGTAGCCGGCGAAGCCATAGACGATGCCGCTATAGCCCAGGATCCAGGCCACCAGCAGCAGGATGGTGCGGCGGCCATACTCGCCACGGAACAATTCGCCCATCGGCACCTTCGCCGTCATCGGCACCACGTAGCGGCGGTAATCCGGCTCCGGCAGGCTCGCGCGGCCGCTGCGGCGCAGGCATTCGGCCTCCAGCGCCGTCATCACCCGCTCGGCCTCGGCGTGGCGGCCATGCGCCTCCAGCCAGCGCGGCGATTCCGGCAGGGCGAACAGCGCCAGCGGCACCAGCACCGCCAGCGGCACCGCGGTGAACAGGTAGATGAACCACTGGTAGTGCGCCGGCACCCAGAGCAGCCCGGGCACGTTGCCGAGCAGCCCGAAGATCAGCACCGCCAGGATCTGCGAGGCCAGCATCACCCGCCCGCGCTCGGCCGGCGGCACGAACTCGCCCATATAGACCACGTTGGTGGACAGAACCCCGCCCATGCCGACCGAGGACAGGCCGAAAAAGATCAGCAGCCAGGTGAAATTGTCGGTGAGCGCGGTGGGCCAGAGCGGCAGCGCCACCGCCAGCGAGGAGAACAGCAGCGCCCCCCGGCGCCCCCAGCGATCGGCCACGATCCCGATCAGATACTCGCCGACCAGGATGCCGATGCCGAACTGCATCGCCAGCAGCAGCGAGAACGCCCCCATGCCGAAGCTGTGCCGCGGCCCCCAGATGAACGGATAGAGCTTCGCCGGGATGCCGTCGGCGGCGATGATCACGCCCCAGAAGATCTGGCTGATCAGCGCCAGCCGCCACTGCGCCCAGGTCAGCGGCAGGCGGTCGATCCGCGCGGCGATGCGTCCGACGGATACCGCCGTGTCCGGTTTCGTCATCGGGTCCGTCATGACAGGTTTCCCCCCTCGGAATCGTCCGCGCCCCTGGTCGGGGTGGGCCGCGGCGAAAACGCTACCACCCGGTAGTCATGTGTCACCGGCGTTTGAGGGATGCCTGCCATGCCGCCCCGGGACGGGTTGCCGGCGCCGCGCCGGTCCCGCAAGCTCAGCCGATCAGCGAGGAGCAACTTGGCATGAACGGCGCCGAATCCCTGGTCTCCACCCTGCTCGCCGGCGGGATCGACACCTGCTTCGCCAATCCCGGCACGTCGGAGATGCATTTCGTCGCCGCGCTGGACCGCATCCCCGGGATGCGCTGCGTGCTGGGGCTGTTCGAGGGCGTGGTCTCCGGCGCCGCCGACGGCTACGCGCGGATGGCAGGCAGGCCGGCCGCCACCCTGTTCCATTGCGGCCCCGGGCTGGCGAATGCGCTGGCCAACCTGCACAACGGCCGGCGTGCCTCCACGCGGATGGTCAACATCGTCGGCGACCAGGCCACCTATCACCGCCCGCTGGACGCGCCGCTCACCGCCGATACCGAGGGCTGGGCGCGCGGCGTCTCCGGCTGGGTGCGCACCGCGACCTCGGCGGCCACCGTCGGCCGCGACGCGGCGGTGGCGATCCAGGCGGCGCGCACCGAACCCGGCACCATCGCCACCCTGATCCTGCCCGCCGACACCGCCTGGACCGAGGGCGGCGAGATCGGCGCGAAGCTGCCGGTGCCGGCGCGCACCGAGGCCGATCCGCTGGCGGTGCGCAATGTCGCCGCGGTGCTGCGCCGGGGCGAGCCCACGGTGCTGCTGCTGGGGGGCGACGCCACCGATGCCGCCGGGCTCGAGGCGGCGCACCGGATCGCGGCGGCCACCGGGGCGTCGCTGATGGCGATGGGCTCGAACGCGCGGATGGCGCGCGGGCAGGGCCGGGTGTTCGTCAACCGCATTCCCTATCCGGTCGATCAGGCGGTGCAGGCGATGGCCGGGTTCCGCCATGTCATCCTGGTGGGGGCGCGGGCGCCGGTGATCTTCTTCGCCTACCCCGGCAAGCCCGGCAGCCCGCTGGCGCCGGGGGCCGAGCTCCATGTGCTGACCCGGCCCGAACAGGACCCGCGCGCGGCACTCGCCCGGCTCGCCGAGGAACTCGGCGCCCCCCGCGCCCCGGTCCCCGATGCCGGCCCGCGGCCCGAGCCGGCGCGCGGCGCGCTCACCCCGGAGACGGTGGCGCAGACCCTGGCCGCGCTGCTGCCCGAGGGGGCGGTGGTGGCCGATGAGTCCATCACTTACGGCCGCGGCTTCTTCCCCGGCACCCGCGCCGCCGCGCCGCATGACTGGTTGCAGGTGATGGGCGGCGCCATCGGCGGCGGCCCGCCGATGGCCACCGGCGCCGCGGTGGGCGCGCCCGGGCGGCGGGTCATCAACACCCAGGCCGACGGCTCGGCGATGTACACCTTGCAGGCGCTCTGGACCCAGGCGCGCGAGCGGCTGGACGTGACCACGGTGATCTTCGCCAACCGCAAATACCAGATCCTGCTGGGCGAGCTCGCCAATGTCGGCGCCAATCCCGGCCGCACCGCGCTCGATATGCTGGACCTCGGCAATCCGGATCTGGACTGGGTGAGCCTCGCCCGCGGGATGGGGGTGGAGGCGGCCGGGGCGGAGAGTTGCGAGGGCTTCGCCGACCTGCTGGCAGCCTCCCTGCGCCGGAAGGGGCCGTTCCTGATCGCGCTGGCGGTCTAGCCGGACCCGGGTGATGGAGGTGAAAATCTGCGGCCTCAACGACCCCGCCGGCCTGGCGGCGGCGGTGGAGGCGGGGGCCGACTGGGTGGGCTTCGTGTTCTTCCCCCGCTCGCCGCGCGCGGTCACCCCGGCCGAGGCGGCGGCGCTGTCGGCGCGGCATCCGGGTGGGTCCAGGGGCGTGCCCGGCCGGGTCGGGCTGTTCGTCGATCCCGACGATGCGGCGCTGGACGCGGCGCTGGACGCGCTGCGGCTCGATGCGCTGCAACTCTACGCCCCGCCGGCGCGCATCGCCGCCATCGCGGCGCGGGTGGCGGTGCCGATCTGGCGGGCGGTGGCGGTGGGCGGGCCGGCGGACCTGCCGGCGACGGCCGGGGCGGAGGCGCGGCTGGTGATCGAACCGCGCCCGCCGGCGGACGCCACCCGCCCCGGCGGCAACGCGCGGCGCCTGGACTGGACGCTGACCCGGGGCTGGCGCGCGCCCCGTCCCTGGCTGCTCGCCGGCGGGCTGACCCCCGAGGTGGTGGGCCGCGCGATCGCGGCTTCCGGCGCGCGGGCGGTGGATGTGTCCTCCGGGGTGGA
>JAKBCO010000286.1 GCA_021807785.1 Pseudomonadota bacterium | reverse complement strand
CGGCGATGTTGGCGGATTGCAGTCGGTCCAGCAGCTCGTCGTAATCCTTGCGCAGCACCGCGGCGTTGCGGTTCATGCTGTCATAGTCGGTGACGAGATTCGGCTCCTGGGTCTGCAGATGGGTGAGCTGGGTGATGCCCTGTCGCGCCATCGCCAGCTTCTGGCGCAGCGATTTGATTTCCCCTCCCACCAGCACGATCTTCACCTTGATCTGGTCATAGACCGGGTTGGGGACGGACCTCGTGCCGGGCGGCGGTTTGCCTGCCTTGCCGGCCGGCAGTTTCGCCGCCGCGCGCGCGGCATCCTGCTTCATCGCCGTGATCTGCTTCTCGAGCGCGATAACGCCGGGATAATCGTCGGTGTATTGCAGTTTCATCATCTGTAGCCGTGCCTCGGCCTGGGCGATCGGGCCACCGCCACCGCCGGGCAGCAGATCCTCCGACACCAGCATCCGCTGCGTGCCGGCCAATTCCTTCTTCAGCGCCTGCACCTCGAGCGAACGGTCCTGCAGCGCGCCCTGGATGGCGCCGATCTCGGTATGCAGCTTGATCAGCGCCTCGTTCACCCCAACCGCGCCGGGCACGAACATGCCCATATATCTGGCGCGGAAGGCGGTCTCCTGCGCTTGCACCGCGCGTAGCTGCTGTTGGTAGGAGGCCAGCTGGTGTTCCAGGAACCGCCGCGCGTTCTCCATCTGGCGGTGATTGGTGCCGGTGGCGCGCTCGATGAAGATGGACAGCAGCGTCTGGACCACCCGCTGCGCCAGCTTCGGGTCGGTGTTGCGGTAAGCGATGGTGAACAGATCGGCACCCTGCTGGCCCAGCGAGATATTTTGTTGCAGGCGGCGGATCAGCTGGTCCCGCGCACCGGGGCCGGTGACGTAGAGATCCTGCTCGGTCTTGGAGATCAGGGTCTGGATATTGGGCCGGCTCAGCAAGGTGCGTTGCAGCATGTCGAGCTGCCCGGCCGGGGAGGTATCCACCGCGATGCCCGACAGCAGCGGGGTCAGAATGGCGTTGGTGTCCACATAGAGCTCTGCCCGTGCCTCGTACTGGTTCGGCAGCAGCGCCACCAGCACCCAGCCCGCCAGGCAGATCGCCCAGGCGGCCGCCACGCCCAGCCAGCGGCGTCGCCATGCCGCCTTGATGTGCCGCTGGATGAATGCCCGGAGGAATTCCATACTTTCGTTCCCTCCCGGCTCAGAACCACGTTTCCGGTATCACAAGAGTGTCGCCCGGCCGCATCGGCAGATTCTGGCTCATGTTGCCGTGGTTCAGCAGGCTGTCCAGGCGGACATGGATCTTTTCGGTCTTGCCGCCCGGCAACCGGCGGATCACGAAGGCGCTGTTGCCGGCAGCGAATTTGGTCAGCCCGTGGGTTGCCACCATCACATCGAGCAGGGTCATGCCGTCGCGGTACGGGATCGCCTCCGGCGTGGTGGCCTGGCCGACCACCCGGATCTGGCGGTCGAACGGGCCGACGAAGCTGCGCACGATGACGGTGACGTTGGGGTCCTTCACATATTTCTTCAGCCGCGCCGCGATCCGCTTCGCCAACTGCGGCGGGGTGAAGCCGGCGGCGCGGATGTCCTGCACCAGCGGGATCGAGATCCGCCCGTCCGGCCGCACCGCCACCCCGCCTTCCGACAGCTCGGGCGCCTGATAGACGAACACGCTGAGCGTATCGCCCGAGCCGATGATGTATTCGCTCGGGTCCTTGCTGGAATGGGCGCGCAACTCGGCCACGGTGGGGCCGGGCGCGCGGGCGCAGCCGGACAACGCGCCGAGGCCGAGCAAGCAACCGACCAGAATCGCCCTGGATGTGTTCACGAAACGCCGATCTCCGTCGCCCGGGGTGATGGATATGGTAGGCGCGGAAGGAGTTGAACCCCCGCCTCTGCCGTGTGCGGGCAGCGCTCTGCCACTGAGCTACGCGCCTCTGGTGAAAGGCGGGTTGATGAGGGCACCCGCGATGAGGCATCTGACTGCGCTGGGGGGCTCATGTCGCTCCGTCGATAGGGGGGACGCCACACCTGAGGATACCGGCACCCGGGAGTGCCGCCATACGAGACCGCCCCCGCCCAGCTACGCCAGCCGTGGGGGTGCCCCTTGCGGAGCCCCTTCTGAGCCGCTTCCTGGCCAAGATCAAGTAGAAAATTTCTTGCATTTGCAGGAGTTTTGTATCAAGAGACGGATCATCGACGTCCGCCCTCCGGAGCCGCCCCGCGTCGCGCCCATGACCCGCTTCGTCGCCCGTCACGTCCCGCTGGAAATGGCCGCCCTCTGGGTGGCGGAAGTGCTGCTTTCGGCGCTGGTATTCCTGGCCGCCATCCCCGGCGCGCCGACCTTCCTGGCGCTGTCCGGCGGGCGGTTGCCGGATGGGGCGGGCCTGCCGGGCGGCACGCTGCCCTGGGCGGTGGCGCTCGCCCTGCTGCTCGGGACATCGGGCGTGGTGCTTGGTCTCTATCGGCCGAAGGCGCTGCTGGAGCGCCGCTTGCTGCTTAACCTGATCTTGGTCGCGGTGCTGGCCTTCCCGGTGGCGCTGCTGATCGGCGGCCGGATCGCCGGCATCCCGCTCGCCGCCCTCCTCAGCGCGCGCTACACCCCGCTCGGCGGGCGCTACGCCGCGTCGCTGCTGACGCTGCTGGCATTGTGGCTCGCGGTCACATTGCTGGTGCGCGGCGCGCTGCGCCTGCCGTTCGCGCGCCGCCTGTTCGTTCATCGCGTGCTGGTGGTCGGCCCGGACGCCCCGGCGCTGCGCGCCCAGCTCGCGCCGCTGGCAGCCGGACGATTTACCTTCTCGGACCCCGCCGATCCCAGCGTTGGGCGGCCATGGGCGGTGCTGCTCGCGACGTCCGCGGGGGCGGACGCCGGCGATTCGACCCTCGGTTCCACCCTGCGCCTCTATCGCCAGCACGGCGCCCGCATCTTCGATCGCGCCAGCTTCGCCGAGCATTGCCTGAGCCGGATCGACCTGACATTGCTGTCGGAGTCCTGGTTCCTGACCGGTGACGGCTTCACCGAAACCCGGCTCCAGGCCGCCGCGCGGCGGGCGCTCGATCTCTCGGTCAGCTTCGTCCTGCTGGCGCTGACCTTCCCGCTGATGCTGGCGGTGGCGCTGGCGATCAGCTTCGAAAGCTCGGGCCCCGTGCTCTACCGGCAGGAACGGGTCGGCCGCCACGGCGTTCCGTTCACCCTGTTCAAGTTCCGCTCCATGCGGGCGGACGCGGAGAAAGGCGGGCTCCCGCGCTGGGCCAGCCCCGGGGACAGCCGGGTGACGCGGATCGGCCGCATCATCCGCGCCACGCGGATCGACGAGCTGCCGCAGCTGGTCAACGTCCTGCGCGGGGAAATGTCCCTGGTCGGCCCACGCCCCGAACGCCCCCATTTCGTCGAACAACTGGCCGAGGTAATCCCGTTCTACCGGGAGCGGAGCTTGGTCAAACCCGGCGTCACCGGCTGGGCGCAGATCAACTACCCCTACGGTGCCTCGGTCGAGGATGCGCGCGAAAAGCTTGCCTACGACCTCTACTATATTAAGCACCGCAGCCTGCTGCTGGACGTGCTGGTGCTGTTCGGCACCATCCGCGTCGTGCTGCTGCGCGAAGGCGCGCGCTGAGGCGCCGGTCGGCGGCCCGCTTCCCGTCGCCCTAACCCGCGGTCAGGTCGCGGACCAACGTCGGGTCCTGCCATGACAAGCGCAACCGGTCCCACAGCGTCAGATCTGTTGCCGGCGGGCGATCCAGGTGCAGGAATGCCGGCCGGGCGGGTGCCC
>JAKBCO010000285.1 GCA_021807785.1 Pseudomonadota bacterium | reverse complement strand
GCCGGGCGGTGACGCAGGGTGAGCGTCCCCTTCATCTCCTCTCTGAGTTTCTCCAGAATCGCCATCAACCGGTCGATCGTGAAGCGACCGAGCCTCGCCATACGGATGGCCGAAAAATCTGCCGCAACGACGCCGGTCATGTTCGGAGCCGCGCGCGTAGCCGTTCGCGGGCGGCATCCGGCAGGCCGGGATGGTGGAAGACAAGGAATCTGGGTATCGGGCCCGCGGCGTTGGCGTGGCGGCGGGCGCCAGACCCAGACAATCCTCGGCCTCCGCAGGAGGACGAGGTTATCCGATGTCCGCCGCGCTTCGGAGCGGATGCACAACCCGGAACGCAGCGCCCCGATAGCGGGGCGCCGGTTTCATCCCCCCGGACCCCGGGCCGGTCGGCAGCTTGGCGATGTCCGGCGTCCGCCCTTCCGCCACGACGGCCAGCGCATGCGATATTTCGAGGTGCGCGCCCTCGGGGAAATCCGCGAGATGATAATGCCACCTGCTCCCCCTTGCCCTCGCACCTCCCCCCGCCCGATCCTCACCCCATGCGCTGGATCGCCCGCACCCTCCTCGCCCTCGCCGTCCTGATCCTCCTCGCCGCCGGCACCCTCGCCGTCGCCCTCCGGCGTACCCTCCCTTCCACCCACGCCACCGCCGCCATCCAGGGCCTCCACGCCCCCGTCCGCGTCACCTTCGGCCCGCGCGGCATCCCCCGCATCCGCGCCGCCAGCCTCACCGACGCCATGGCCGCGCTCGGCTACCTCCACGCCCGGGACCGGATGTTCCAGATGCAGCTGATGCGCCGCGCCGCCGCCGGGCGGCTCTCCGCGCTCGCCGGCTCCGCCACCCTGCCGCTTGATGAGGAAATGCGCACCCTCGGCCTCGCCGCCGCCGCCCGAGCGCAATATGCCGCCCTGCCGCCCCGCGCGCGCGCCTGGCTGGCGGCCTACGCCGCTGGCGTCAACGCCTTCCTCGCCGCCCATGGCCGGTTCAGCGCGCCGGAGGACCTCTGGTTCGGCGCGCCGCGGCCCTGGCAGCCCTGGCAAAGCCTGCTCTGGGCCGAGACCATGGGCCTGTGGCTGTCCAACAACTGGCGCACCGAGCTGGCCCGCTTCGCCCTGGCGCAGGGCGGGACGAGTCCGGCGGACGCGCGCGCGCTGTGGCCGCACCAGCACGAAAGCGGCGATCCCGCGCTGCCGGTCTTCCCCGCGCCGTTCACCGAACCCGCCCACGAGTCCAACGAATGGGCGGTCTCTGGTGCGCACAGCGTGACCGGGCATCCGCTGCTGGCCGGGGACCCGCATCTGGGGTTCGGGTTTCCCTCGCTCTGGTACCTGGCGCGGATCGATACGCCGCACGCCACGCTGGTCGGCGCCACCGCGCCCGGGGTGCCGGGGATGATCCTGGGGCGCAACCGGCACATCGCCTGGACCTTCACCTCCAGCGGGGCGGATGTGCAGGACATTTTTATAGAACACAAAACCGGCCGCGACCGCTACGCCACCCCCGACGGGTCGCGACGTTTCGTCACCCGCGTCACCCACATCGCCGTGCGCGGGCAAGCGCCGGCGCGGCTGCTGATCCGCACGACGCGCCATGGCCCGATCCTGAACCCGCTGCTGGGATTCCGCCGCCCGCTGCTGGCGGTGGAGATGGGGAACCTCGCGCCCGGGGATACCGCCGCGGCCGGGCTCTTCGCGTTGGACCGCGCGGACAGCGTCGCCGCGGCCGAAGCGGCGGCGGCGCGGATCACCGCCCCGGTGCAGAACCTGCTGGTGGCCGGCCGTACAAATATCGGGCTGTTCACCACCGGGCGGGTGCCGATCCGCGCCCATGGCGACGGGGCGGCGCCGGTGCCGGGGGCGTCGGGCCGGTATGACTGGGTGGGGTGGGCGAGCGGGGCGGCGCTGCCGCACGTGATCGACCCTCCGTCCGGAGAGCTGGTCAACGCCAACAATCGCACCAGCCCGCGCGACGGCCCGGTGTTCCTTGGCCGCGACGCCTATGCGCCGTGGCGTGCGCGACGCATCCGCGCCCTGCTGGCTCGTCACAAGCGCGCCAGTATGGCGGAGTTCCTGCACATGCAGACCGACCGGGTCAGCTTGTTCGCCCGCGCCCTGCTGGGGCCCTTGCGGGCGCTGCCACCGCCGCCCGGCCTGCCCGGTCGCGCGCTCCGGCTGCTGCGCGGCTGGAACGGCGCGATGCGCGCCCACCTGCCGCAGCCGCTGATCTTCCATGCCTGGATGGGGCGCTTCTACGCGCTGGTGATGGCGCGCAACCACATCCCCGCGCGCGATGCCGGCTTCGTCGCCCCGTTCACCGAGTTCCTGCCCAGCCTGTTCACCCCGGCCGGTGCGCATTGGTGCGGCGGGGACTGCGCCCCGTTGCTGAGGCGGGCGCTGATCCAATCCACCACGGCGTTGGCGGCAAGGTTCGGTGCGCACCCGCGTGCGTGGCGCTGGGGCCGGGCGCATCAGGCGGTGTTCGCGCATCCCTTCCTCAGCCGGATGCCGCTGATCGGGCGGTTCTTCTCCTGGCGCATCGCGGTGCCGGGCAGCGCCACCACCATCGATGCCGCCGGCACGGTGCCGGGGCATTTCACCGCCGTCCACGGTCCGGAGTTCCGGGCGGTCTATGACCTGGCCGATCTCGGCCGCAGCCGGTTCATCGTCGCCCCCGGCCAGTCGGGCAATCCGCTGTCGGCCCATGCCGCCGACCTGTTGCGGCGCTGGCGCGACGGGCGCAGCTTCACCATCGGCCCGGTGCCGCGCCGGATCACCGCCACCCTGCGCCTGGTTCCTGCCCCATGACCGACCTCGACGTCACCGCTCGCGATCTGCGCTTCCGCCTCAGCCGCGAGGGGGCGGGCCCGCCGCTGCTGTTGCTGCACGGCTGGCCGGAGTTCCGCCTGACCTTCGGCCAGGTGATGAAGCTGCTGGCCGACCGCTTCACGCTCATCGCTCCAGATTTGCGGGGATTCGGGGAGACCGACAAGCCGGACCCGGGTCCCTCGGCCGGCGCGGGTGCCGAGGTCCATGCCGCCGACATGCTGGCACTGCTGGAGGCTCTGGGCCTGCCGAAGGTGGGCGTGGTGGCGCATGACGTGGGCGCCTATGTGGCGCAGGCGATGGCGCGACTGGCGCCGGAGCGGATCTCCGGGCTGTTCTTCTTCGACTGCCCCTATCCGGGGATCGGCGCGCGCTGGGCGGCGCCGGAGCAGCTGCGGGAGATCTGGTACCAGTCGTTCCACCAGCTGCCTTGGGCGGCCGAGTTGGTCGGCGCGTCGCGCGAGAGCTGCGCGCGCTATATCGGCCATTTCCTCCGCCACTGGTCGGGACCGAACGCCGCCGCCTGGGATGGGCTGGTGGAAGCGTTCATCGACAATTTCATGCGCCCGGGAAACCTGCAGGGTGGGTTCAACTGGTACATCAGCCAGGCGGCCTCCCGGCTGGCGGTGATGCGAGGGGCGGCCCCGGCGCTGCCGGCGATCCCCCTGCCTGCCTGCGTGCGCTGGGGCACCGAGGATCCGGTGCTGCGAGTGGCCTGGGCGGACCGGCTGGGCGAGACCTTCGCGGCGCTGGATTTCGCCCCGCTGACGGGACTCGGACATTTTCCGCATGTGGAGGCGCCGGGGCGGGCCGCGGGAGAGATCGGCGGCTTCTTCGGGAGGATCGGCTGGGTGGGCGAGAGCCTGACCGGATCAGGTTGAACCGTATCCCGCGCGAGACCCGGGCCCAGCGCGGCCCGGAAGGGCAGGGTGGTCCAATGAGCGCGCCGCACGGCGGCAACCAGCC
>JAKBCO010000051.1:1870-16307 GCA_021807785.1 Pseudomonadota bacterium | reverse complement strand
TCACATCCCGAGGTAGAACTTCCGGATCAGCTCGTTGTTGTTCAGCGCCTCGGTCGAGGCGCCCTCGAAGGCGATCCGCCCGTGGACGATCACATAGCCCCGGTCGGCGATGCGGATCGCCTGGGTGAAGTTCTGCTCGGCCATCAGCACGGTCAGCTGGCGGCTGTCCTTGAGCTCGCGGATCTTGTCGATGGTCCGCCGCACCAGCACCGGCGCCAGCCCCACCGAGGGTTCGTCGATCAGCAGGATCCGCGGCGCCGACATCAGCGCGCGCGCCAGCGCCACCATCTGCTGCTCGCCCCCGCTCATGGAGCCGGCGAGCTGGCGCGCGCGCTCGCGCAGGCGGGGGAAGGTCTCGAAGCAGAAGTCGAGGTTGCGCGCGATCTCGGGCCGGGCGGCGGCGCGGAACGCGCCCAGCATCAGATTCTCGGTCACCGTGAGCTTGGGGAACAGCCGGCGGCCCTCGGGGACGAAGCCGATGCCGAGGGCCACGATCGCCTCGGTGGATCGGCCCACCAGCTCGTGACGCGCGCCGTCGATCTCGGCGACGATCGATCCGCCCGAGGGGCGCACCAGCCCCATCACGCATTTCATCAGCGTGCTCTTGCCGTTGCCGTTCGTCCCGAGCAGCGCCACGGTGGCGCCCGCCGGGACCGCGATCGAGACGTCCTCGAGCACGCGCACCGCGCCATAGCCCGCGGTCACGCCGGTCACGGTGAGGCTACTCGCCAAGATACGCGCGCTCCACTTCGGGGTTGCGGATGACCTCCTCGGGGTTGCCGTCGGCGATCTTGCGGCCGGCGACCAGCACCACCAGCCGCTGGCTGAAGCCCATCACGGCGCGCATGATGTGCTCGATCATGATGATGGTCACGCCGCGGTCGTTGAGCGCCAGCAGCAGGGCCAGGATGTCGTCCACCTCCTGATGCGACAGCCCGGCCATCGCCTCGTCGGCGATCAAGAGCCGCGGCTCGGCGGCCATGGCGCGGGCCAGTTCCAGCTTGCGCATCTCCACCTGGGTGAGGCCCGCGGGCAGTTCCTCGCCGCGGCCGGCGAGCCCGACCAGGCCGAGCAGCTCGGCGCAGCGCGCGGGCACGTCCACCCGCCCCTCGCCGCGGGCATGGACCACGTATTCGATCGGGATCTGCAGGTTCTCGGCCACCGTCAGGCTGCGGAACGGGCGCGGCAGCTGGAAGCTGCGGGCGAGGCCCAGCCGGGTGCGCTGATGCGCGGCCATCCCGTCCAGCAGCCGCCCGGCGAAGCGGACCTGCCCGGTCTCGTTGCGCAGCGTGCCGGAGAGGCAGTTGACCAGCGTGCTCTTGCCGGACCCGTTGGGGCCGATCAGCCCGATCCGCTCGCCCTCGGTCACCCTGAGGTCGATCGCCTCCAGCGCCACGAAGCCGCCGAAGCGCTTGCCCAGGCCCGAGACATCCAACAGCGGCGGGTTCATCGGCGCTTTCCCTTGCGCACCAGCCCGGCGCCGATGCCGAACCAGCCGATGATCCCGCGCGGGGCGATGATGATGAAGCCGACCAGCATCAGCCCGACGATCAGCAGGTTGACCGCCGAGGAGATGGTGACGGTGACCAGCTGTTGCAGGGTGGCCAGCAGCAGCGCCCCGATCAGCGGCCCCGGCCAGGCGGCGGTGCCGCCGATCAGCGGCATGGCGATGGTGTTGACCGCGTAGGACAGGCTGAACGCCGAGGGCGGATCGAGATAGGTCACGTAATAGGGCAGCGGCGCCCCGGCCATGCCCATGAACGCGCCCGACAGGGCGGTGGCGATCAGCTTGAGGCGGAGCGTGGGCACGCCGGCGGCCTCGGCGGCGAGCTCGTCATCGCGGATGGCGGCGAAACCGTCGCCGAGGCGGGAGCGTTCGATCAGCCGCGCGGTGGCCAGCGCGATCACGCAGAGGCCGAGCATCAGCAGGAACAGGTAGTGGATGTAGTCGATCCGCAACCAGGCGGTGAATTGCGGGCGGATCACGAAGGCGCCGGCCGAGCCGCCGACGAAGTTCCAGTTCACGACGAAGGTCTGTGCCACCACCGCCATCGCCAGGGTGGCGATGGAGAAGAACACCCCGCGCAGCCGCAGCGTGAGATAGCCCATGCCGAGGCCGAGCAGGCCGGAGATGGCGCCGCCGGCCAGGATCACCACCGGCAGCGGCAGCGGCGCCAGTTTTTCGAGCGCCACGGTGGTGTAGGCGGCCAGGGCGAAGAAGCCGGCGATGCCGAAATTGACGTATCCGGTGTATCCGCCCAGCAGATTCCACGCCGTGGCCAGCACCACGTATTGCAGCACCACGTAGCCGGCGAAGAACACGTAGCCGTTGTTCACCGCCGCGGCGGCCGCGTACACCGCGCCCGCCACCAGCACCGCCAGCAGCAGAAAGGTCCAGCCGCGCATCGGCCTAGCGCCCGAACATGCCGGAGGGCTTCACCGCCAGCGCCAGCAGCAGGAACCCGAACGCGATCGCGGGCGACCAGGACGGGCCGTAGAAGGTCGCGGTCAGGCTCTCCATGATGCCCAGCAGGATCGCCGCCACCACGGTGCCGGCGAAGCTGCCGAGCCCGCCCAGCACGGCGATGGCGAACACCCGGCCGATATAGTCGCGCCCGATCGACGGCTCGACCGGCTGGATCACGATCAGGATGGCGCCGGCGAGCGAGGTGGTGGCGATCGACAGCGCGAAGGCGATGCGTTTGATGCGCTGCGGATTGGCGCCCATGATGCGCAGCGCCTCGGCATCCTGCGCCACCGCCAGGATGGCCCGGCCGGTGAAGCTGCGGGAGAGATAGAGCCACAGCAGCCCGACCATCGCCAGCGAGGCGAGGAACGGCACCAGCAGGCGCAGCGGGAATTCGAGCGCGCCGAGATAGAGGCTGGGGCCGATATAGGGCGCGCGCACCAGCCGGTAGTCCACGCCGAAGACCAGGATCAGCCCCACCTCGGTGATGAACAGCAGGCCGAAGAAGAACGCGAGGCCGCGCAGGCTGGCGTCTCCCCGCCGCTCGAACGCGTGATAATAGAGTTGATATATCCCGGCACCCAGCAGGTAGAACGCCGGCATCAGCACCACCGAGGCGATCAGCGGATCGACCCCGAACCGGGAATTGGCGTACCAGGCGCCGTAGGAGCCGAGGACGATGAAGCCCGGATGCGCGATATTGGCGATATCCAGCATCCCGAACGAGATCGAGATGCCGATCGTCACCGCGGCATAGAACCCCCCCAGCAGCAACCCCGAAACGATGGCGTTGCCAAACAGACCGAGCGACAGATACACGCCGCCTCCCCCCATCATGCGCGGCGGCCGTTGACCGGCGCCTTCCGGCCACAGGTAACATCGGTCCGCCGCGCGCGATAGGGGGTGTGATATAGGGTCCTGGAACCATTGCCCGGGTCCCCCATGCCGCCTGCCGACGATGCTCCGCTCGCCCCGCTGGTCGGGCGCTTTCCCTCCGCCCGCGTCGCCGTGCTGGGCGATCTCATCCTCGACCGTTACGTCGCCGGCCATGCCGCGCGGCTGTCGCCGGAGGCGCCGATCCCGGTGTTGCGCCCCTCCGCGCGCCACGCCGTGCTGGGCGGGGCCGCCAATGTCGCGGCCAATGTCGCCGCCCTCGGCGCCGAGGTCACGCTGATCGGGCTGGTGGGGCCCGACCCGGGGGCGGCGGAGCTGCGGCGGCTGCTCGCCGCGCGCCCGCTGATCCGCCCGGTCCTGATCGAGCGGGCGGAGCGGGTGACCTCGGTCAAGACCCGCTTCCTGTCGGGGGCGCATCAGCTTTTGCGGCTGGACGAGGAGCAGACCGACCCGGCCGGCCCCGAGGCCACCATCGCCCTGTGCGCGGCGATCGAGGCGGCGCTGGCCGAGGCGGCGGTGCTGGTGCTGTCGGACTACGCCAAGGGGGTGCTGTCGGACCCGGTGCTGGCCCATGCGCTGGCGGCGGCGGCGCGCGCCGGGCGGCTGGTGGTGGCGGACCCGAAGCGGGCCGATTTTCGCGCCTATCGCGGGGTTTCCGTGCTGACGCCGAACGAGGCGGAGCTGACCATCGCGGCGCGCCGGGGGCTGCCCGACGATGCCGCCGTGGCCGCCGCCGCCGCCGCCGCGCTGGCGGCGACCGAGGGAACGGCGGTGCTGGTCACCCGCTCCGAACGCGGCATGGCGCTGGTCAGCCGCGACGGCCCGCCGCTGTTCCTGCCCGCCCGCGCGCGCGAGGTGGCCGATGTCTCGGGGGCCGGCGATACCGTGGTGGCGACCCTGGCCGCGGCGCTGGCGGCCGGGGCGGAACTGGCGGAGGCGGCCCGGCTGGCCAATCTCGCCGCCGGGCTGGCGGTGGCGAAACGCGGCACCGCCACGGTGGCGGCGGCGGAGCTGCTGGGGGCGCTGCATCTCGAGGACGTGCTGGCCGAGGAGGACAAGATCGTCGCCGGTCCGGATGCCGCCGCGCGGGTCGCCGCCTGGCGGGCGCGCGGCCTGCGGGTGGGCTTCGCCAATGGCTGCTTCGATCTGATCCATCCGGGCCATGTGCGGCTGCTGCGCGAGGCGCGCGCGGCCTGCGACCGGCTGGTGGTGGCGCTGAACTCCGATGCCTCGGTCCGCCGCCTGAAAGGCCCGACCCGGCCGGTGCAGTCGGAGGCGGCGCGGGCGACGGTGATGGCCTCGCTGGCGCCCGTGGATCTGGTCACCAGCTTCGACGAGGACACGCCGCTGGCGCTGATCCGCGCGTTGCGTCCGGACGTCCTGGTCAAGGGCTCGGATTATACGATGGACCAGGTGGTGGGCGGGGAGCTGGTCGCCGGCTGGGGCGGGCGGGTGCTGCTGGTGGATCTGGCCGAGGGACATTCCACCTCGGCCACCATCCGGCGCATGGGGCATTCTTGACTCCCCCCCCGGCGGCGCTTAGGTAGCCGGCCTCCCTTCGCACCACCCGAGTTCCCCCCGCATGGCCAACACTGCCTCCGCGCGCAAGCGCATCCGCCAGACCGCGCGCCGCACCGCGCGCAACCGCGCCCGCCTGTCGCGGATGCGTAGCTTCATCAAGAAGGTGGAGGCGGCGATTGCCGGGGGCAGCGTCGATGCCGCCCAGGCGGCGCTGCGGGAGGCGCAGCCGGAGATGCAGCGGGCCGCCGGCAAGGGCGTGATCCATCGCAATACGGTGGCGCGCAAGCTGTCGCGACTGGCCGCCCAGGTCGGCAAGATCGCGGGCTGAAACGCGCCGGTCCCGGCGCGGGACCCAGGCATCACGAATTGGATTTCGCGGCTGGATCGAAGAATCCAAGCAAGTAACGCTGTCCGGATTTCTCTCCGGCAGGCGCAAGCTTCTTGCGTTTTTCTTGCCGACCCCGGATTCCGGTCCGCGGCCACTTGGTTGTTTCAACAGGGCCGGTCTATGTATTACAGCATTGTTAACCCCCCTCCGTCCGGCCCGGTCGCGGCGGAGCGGGGCGCAAGGCGGCCAGGCCGTCACGCAGGGAAACGCGGCACGCAAACAGGCATAGAATCGGCCGTCCAGGCCGACATCGCGGGAACGGGGAGACGGGGCGGATGAAGCCAGGATCAGCGCAGTCGGCGAACGTAGGGGTCTCCTCCGAGGAGGCCGCGCTGTCCGCGCAATGGTCCCGCATCCATGCCCGCCTGCGTGCCGAGCTGGGCGAGGCCAATCATCGGTCCTGGCTGCACCAGGTTCGCCCGGGCCGGCGCGACGGCGACGAGGTCACGCTCTACCTGCCGACCCGCTTCCTGCGCGACTGGGTGCGCGCCGAGCACGGGCTGCGGCTGGCCGATGCCTGGCGGGCGGAGGACCCGGCGGTCCGCCGGGTGGCGCTGCGGGCCGCCGCCCACGGGAAGCCGGCCGAAGCGGAACCGCTACCGGTCGCCGCCGCCCCCGTTGCCGCCGTCCCCGTCGCCGCTGCGCCCGGCGCCGCGGTCGCGGCGGAACCGATCCGGCAGCCCGAGCTCGCCTCGCCGCTGGAACCCCGGTTTACCTTCGATAATTTCGTGGTCGGCAAGCCCAACGAGTTCGCCTATGCCTGCGCGCGCCGGGTGGCCAGCCAGCCGGCCTGCCAGGGGTTCAACCCGCTGTTCCTGCATGGCGGGGTCGGACTGGGCAAGACCCATCTGATGCACGCCATCGCCTGGGACTTGCTCACCCGCACCCCGGCCGGAAGCCGCCCGCCCAGCGTGGCCTACATGTCGGCCGAAGGGTTCATGAACCGCTTCGTCGGCGCGCTGAACGCCAAATCCGCCATCGAGTTCCGCCACGAGATGCGCGGCGTCGATGTCTTCATGATCGACGATCTGCAATTCCTGATCGGCAAGGACGGCACCCAGGAGGAGTTTTTCCACACCTTCAACGGGCTGGTGGAAAGCGGCAAGCAGATCGTGCTCTCGGCCGACAAATCCCCGATCGAGATGACCGCGATCGAGCAACGGCTGCGCACCCGTCTGAGCTGCGGAATGATCGCCGATATCCACTCCACCACCTACGAGCTGCGACTGTCCATCCTGGAGACCAAGGCGGCGGCCAGCGAGGCAGCCATCCCGGAGAAGGTGCTGGCGCTGCTGGCGCACAAGATCACCACCAGCGTGCGCGAGCTGGAAGGCGCGCTGAACCGGCTGATCGCGGAGATGCGGCTGTTCGACCGGCAGGTCACGCTGGAGACCGCGCAGGTGCTGCTGCAGGATCAGCTGCGCGCCCATGACCGGCGGGTGACCATCGACGAGATCCAGCGCAAGGTCGCCGAGCACTACAACATCCGGCTGAGCGAGCTGCTGTCGCCGCGGCGCGCGCGCAACATCGCCCGGCCGCGGCAGGTGGCGATGTATCTCGCCAAGCACCTCACCGAGCGCAGCCTGCCGGAGATCGGCGGCAAGTTCGGCGGGCGCGATCACACCACCGTGCTGCACGCGGTGCGTCAGGTCGGCGCGCGCATGGCCTGCGATGTCACCTTGGCCGAGGATGTCGATCTGCTGCGGCGGATGCTCGAGAGCTAGTCACGCACCGGCGGCGCGCGCGATGCGCCGGAAGCCGGGTCAGCCCCGTTCGCGGCGCCGCCGAGCAAGGTTTCGACCAGCGGACAACCGGGCAGGTCGCCCGCGTCGCCACGGGCGTCGCATTGCGCAACCAACCCGGCGAGCGCCTTCCGCATGGCGCGCAGATCGGCGATCCTGGTCCTGACCTCGGCAAGATGGCTGGTGGCGAGCTGCTTCACCTCGGCACAGGGCACGTCCCGCGCGTCGGCAAGCCGCAGCAGGGCGCGCACCTGATCCAGGGTGAAGCCGAGCTCGCGGGCGCGGCGGATGAAGGTCAGGCGTTCCACATGGGCGTGGGCATAGGCGCGGTGGCCGCCCTCGGTGCGGGCGGGCTTCGGCAGCACGCCGATCTTCTCATAGAAACGGATGGTCTCGATGTTGCAGCGCGTGCGGGCGGCCAGCGCGCCGATCGGGATCAGCGGCCCCGCCGCGACGGGGTGGTTTTTCCCTCTTGAACCTGGAGTTGCTACAGCACCCATATCGCTGATCTGGGCGCAGCCGACGGAGCGGACAAGGCCATGGAGCGGATCGGATCGGAAATCCTGGACGCCGCGGGCGGCATCGTCGCCGCCCTGGGCGCGGCCTCGTGCTGCGTGATCCCGTTCCTGCTGTTCACCCTCGGGATCAGCGGCGCCTGGATCGGCAATCTGACCGCGCTGGAACCCTATCAGCCGTATTTCGCCGCCGCCGCCCTGGGTTTCATCGGGCTCGGCGCCTGGCGGATGCGGCGCAAGGCGCAGATCGCCTGCGCCGACGGCTACTGCGGCACGCCTCGCGCCGACCGCATCGCCCGCATCGGGCTCTGGACCGCGGGCGTGCTGGTGGTCGTTGCCGTCGCCTTTCCCTACCTCATCCGCGCCATCGCCTTCTGACCCATCGCCTTCTGACCCATCGCCTTCTGACCCATCGCCTGCTGACAGGGAGTTTCGTCATGCCTCGTTCCATGCTTGCCGCCGCCGTCGCGATCGGGCTGCTCGCCGCGCCGCTTGCCGCGCGGGCCGCCAACACCACGGTGATGCTCGATGTGCATCACGCCGGCTGCGTGCTGTGCGGACCGATCGTCAAATCCACGCTGGCGCATGTGAAGGGCGTCTCCGCGGTGCGGGTGAGCCAGCCCGACGGGATGTCCGATGTCACCGCGACCGTGACCTACAACACCGCGGCAACCTCGCCGGCGGCGCTGATCAGGGCGGTGACCGATCGCGGCTATCCGGCCGAGCTCACCAAGCCGGGCCACGGCTGACCGTTTCAGCAGCCGATCGTCATGGATGCCGTCACCACGGATGATTGCTGCGCCGCGCCGCCGGCGGCCGGCGCCGCACCCGATCTGGTGGTGATCGGCGCCGGCTCGGCGGGGTTCTCGGCGGCGATCCGGGCGAGCGAACTCGGCGCCCGTGTCGCGCTGATCGGCGCCGGCATGATCGGTGGCACCTGTGTCAACATCGGCTGCGTGCCCTCGAAGACGCTGATCCGCGCCGCCGAGGCGCTGCACCAGGGCAAGACGGCCGCGCGCTTCGGCGGGATCGCGGCAGGTGCGCGCCTGGCCGACTGGACCGCGGTGATGGCGCAGAAAGACGCCCTGGTCGATGCGCTGCGGGAGGCGAAATACGCCGCCCTGCTGCCGCAATACGAGGGCATCAGCTACGTCGAGGGCGCGGCCCGGTTCACCGCCGATGGCCTGGTCGTCGGCGATGCGCGGTTTCCGGCCGGGCGGGTCGTCATCGCCACCGGCGCCGCCCCGGCGATACCGCCGATCCCGGGCATCGGCCAGGTGACATTTCTCACCAGCACCACGGCGTTGGCGCTCGATCGGCTGCCGCGCTCGCTGCTGGTGATCGGCGGCGGGGTGATCGGCTGCGAACTCGGCCAGATGTTCGCCCGCTTCGGGGTTTCCGTCACCATCGTCTGCCGTTCGCACCTGCTGCCCGGCTTCGAGCCGGAACTGGCCGCGGCGCTCACCGGCTTCCTGCGCGAGGAAGGCATCGCCGTTCGTTGCGGCGTTGCCTACCGGCGCATCCGCCGCAATGCGGCGGGGGTGGCGCTCGACGTGACGGTGGAGGATCGGCCGGAGACCATCACCGCGGAGCATGTCCTGGTTGCGACCGGGCGGGTGGCGAACACGGCGGGGCTCGATCTTGCCGCGGCCGGCATCGTCACGGATGCGCGCGGCGCCATCGCCGTGGACGCCCATCTCGCCACCTCGCGCGCTGGAACCTATGCCGCGGGCGATGTCACCGGGCGCGACCTGTTCGTCTATATGGCGGCCTATGGCGGGAAGCTCGCGGCGGAAAACGCGCTCAACGGCAACGCTCACCGCTATGACGCGCGCGCCATGCCGGAGGTGGTGTTCACCGACCCGCAGGCGGCACGGGTGGGTCTCACGGAAGCCGATGCCCGGGCCCAGGGGCTGGCGGTGCGGTCGGTGACCCTCAGCCTCGATCGGGTGCCCCGCGCGCTTGCCGCGCGTGACACGCGCGGGCTGGTCAAGCTGATTGCGGAGGACGGCAGCCTGCGCCTGCTTGGCGCGCAGATCCTCGCGCCCGAAGGGGCGGATTCGATCCAGACGGCGGTGCTCGCGGTCAAGCACGGCCTGACCGTGACCGATCTCGCGGCGACGCTGTTTCCCTATCTCACCACGGTGGAGGCGCTGAAACTGGCCGCTCTCGGGTTCCAGAAGGACGTGGCGAAACTCTCCTGCTGCGCCGGATGAAGCGGCGCGCGCGGGTCCCGACCGGCTAACCCTCGCGGATGCCGCTGCCGTGGCTGCCCAGCATCGCCAGCAGTTCGCGCCGGGTCGCTGGGTCAGAGCGGAACGCGCCCAGCATCCGGCTGGTCACCATCGTCACCCCGGGCTTATGCACCCCGCGCGTGGTCATGCACTGGTGCGCCGCCTCGATCACCACCGCGACCCCGCGCGGCGCCAGCACTTCCTGGATGGTGTTGGCGATCTGCGCGGTCAGCTTCTCCTGGATCTGGAAGCGCTTCGCGTAGGCTTCCACCACCCGGGCGAGCTTGCTGATGCCCACCACCCGCCGGTGCGGCAGATAGGCCACATGGGCGCGCCCCAGGATCGGCGCCATGTGATGCTCGCAGGTGCTTTCCAGGCGGATGTCGCGCAGCAGCACGATCTCGTCATAGCCTTCGGTTTCCTCGAAGGTGCGTTCGAGCAGGGCGTGCGGGTCGGTGGCGTAGCCGGAGAAGAACTCCCGATACGCGCGGGCGACCCGGGCCGGGGTGTCGCGCAGCCCCTCGCGCGCGGGATCGTCGCCGGCCCAGCGGAGCAGCGTGCGGATCGCATCCTCGGCCTGTTCCAGGGTGGGGGCGGCGGGGCGGTCGATCATGTCCACGGGGCGGCGTTCCTTGACGTTGGGCCGACGCGATCGGCCATGATCGGCGATATGGCCCCGCTCCCGGGACCGGCAAGACGGAAAATCAGTGCACGCCGCCGGCCTGGTGCGGGCTGTCGAGGCTGAACGGCGGGATCGTCACGTCCAGCGCCTCCCCTGAGCCGGGATCGACCATGTGGTAGGTGCCGGCCATGAAGCCGGACGGCGTGTCGAGCGGGGTGCCGGAGGTGTACTCGAAGCTCTCCCCCGGCGCGAGCAAGGGCTGCTCGCCCACCACCCCGGCGCCGTGAACGCGCTGGACCCGGCCGCGGGCGTCGGTGATGTGCCAGGTGCGGCGCAGCAGTTGCAACGGGCGCGCGCCCTCGTTGGCGATGCGCACCCGATACGCCCAGACGAAATGGCCCTGGTCCGGCTCCGACTGGTCTTCCAGATAGAACGAGCGGACGCTGACCCTGACGCCCTCGGTGACGGCGGTGTATTCCTCGGCCATGACGGGACCGTTATCCGGGGCGGGCGCGGTGTCAATGCGGGCCGACGCGTGCGCCGTCACCGAAGGCACCTTGCTGGGCGGGCGAGTACGCTACGCGCAGCCGGCGCGCGGGTTCCGCTCGGGGATCGAGCCGGTGCTGCTGGCCGCCTTCGTCGCGGCGCGCGACGGGGAGCGGGTGCTGGAAGCGGGCAGCGGCGCCGGAGCCGGGCTGCTGTGCCTGGCCGCCCGCGTGCCCGGGGTGATCGGCGTCGGCGTGGAACGCGACCCGACCCTGGCGGCACTCGCCGCCGCCAACGCGGCGGCCAACGGGTTTCATCGGCTGACGTTCCATGCGGCCGACATGCTGGCCGACGGCCCGGAAGGCCCGTTCGATCACGCGATGGCCAACCCGCCCTACCATCGCCCGGGCGGTACGGCCTCGAGCGATGCCGCGCGCGAGGCGGCCAAGCGCGCCGCCCCGGGAGGGATCGGCGCCTGGGCCGCGGCGCTGGCGCGGCGGCTGCGCCCGCGGGGCAGCGTCAGCCTGGTGCTGTCGGCGCCGGGCGTGCCGGAAGCGCTGGAGGCGCTGACCAAAGCCGGCATCGGCAGTCCGACCGTGCTGCCGCTGTGGCCGCGAGCGGGGGCGCCGGCGCGGCTGGTGCTGCTGCGCGGCACCCGCGGCGGACGCGCGGCCTTCACCCTGCACCCCGGCCTGATCCTGCACCGTCCCGATGGCCGCTTCACCGAGGCCGCGGAAGCGGCTCTGCGGGGGGGGGCGGCGGTGGCGTGAGGCAAGGCCAGAGGGGCGCTGCCCCTCTGGCCTTCCTTCACTCCATCGCCGCCGCCCCCGAAGGCGCCGCGACCGCTCCGCGCGGGCGGCGCATGAGGAGAAGCAGCAGCAGGCTTGGCATGGTGGTGAAGATCAGCAGTTTGTAGTCGTCCATGTAGGCGATGATCTGCGACTGGCGGGTGATTTCGTGGGCCAGCAAGGCGGCGCCGTGGCGGGTGGCGGGGTTCCACAGCGGTGCGGAGGCCAGCGCCCGGTTGAACGGGGTGACGCTGGCCCCGATCATCGCGTGCAGGCCCTGCGCGTTGCGCGCCAGCAGCGAGGCGGTGACGGAAACGCCGATGGCGGCGCCGATATTGCGGAACAACGCGAACATCGCCGAGCCCTCGGTGCGCAGTGCCACCGGCAGGGTGGCGAACGCGAGCACTTGCAGCGGGGTGAAGAACAGGCCCAGCCCGGCGCCCTGGATCACGATGGCGGCGATCAGCATGGTGGGGGAGATGTCCGGGGTCCAGCCGGTCATGATCCAGAACGACCAGATCATCAGCCCGAGCCCGATGCCCACCAGCAGCCGCGCGTCGATCCGCTGCGCCAGCTTGCCGCTGAGGATGATGGTGGCCAGGTTGCCGATGCCGCGCGGGGCCATCAGCAGCCCGGCGGTGGCGACCGGGTAGCCGCCCAGCTCCTGCAACCAGGGCGCCATCAGCGACATGGTGGAGACCAGGATGGTGCCGACCGCGAACATCATCACCGCCCCGGCGGCGAAGTTCACGTCGCGGAACAGGCTGGGGCGGATCAGCGGGTGCCGCGCCGACAGCACATGGACCACGAACAGGTAGAGGCCGAGCCCGGCCAGCACCGCCTCGACGATGATCTCGCGGGAGCCGAACCAGTCCAGCTCCTGGCCGCGATCCAGCATCATCTGCAGCGCGCCGATGCCGATGCCGAGGGCGGCGAAGCCGACCCAGTCGAACCGCAGCGCCGACTGCCCGCGCCCGCCCGGCATGAAGAAGATCAGCCCCAGGGTGGCGAACAGGCCGAACGGCAGGTTGACGTAGAAGACGTAGCGCCAGTCGTAGAAATCGGTCAGGTAGCCGCCCAGGGTGGGGCCCAGGATCGGGCCGATCATCACCCCCATGCCCCAGACCGCCATGGCGAAGGCGCGTCGGTTCGGGGGGTAGATGTCCAGCATGGTGGCCTGCGACAGCGGCACCAGCGCCGCCCCGCACATGCCTTGCAGCAGCCGGAACGCGACGATCTGCGTCAGGCTCTGCGCCGCCCCGCACATCATGGAGGTGATGGTGAACCCGGCCAGCGCCGAGACGAACAGCCGCTTGCGCCCGAACCGTGCGGCGAGCCAGCCCACCGGCGCGGTCATGATGGCGGCGGCGATGATGTAGGAGGTGAGAACCCAGGTGATCTCGTCGAACGACGCCGAGAAGCTGCCCTGCATATAGGGCAGCGCCACGTTGGCGATGGTCTGGTCCAGCGCCTGCACCAGGGTGGCGCCGATCACGCAGACGGTGATGATGCCGCGGTGGCGGACCGGCTGGGAGGGAAGCGTGTCGGACACGGGAGGCGAGATTGCCCCAACCGCGCCGTCCCCGCCAGCCCGCGCGCTGCGCGGTACCCCCGTTCATGCTACATGGCGGGCATGAATTCGCCCGACACATGGCTGATGCTGGCCGATGACGCGCTGGTGCTGGGGCACCGGCTGTCGGAATGGTGCGGCTTCGCGCCCTCGCCGGAGGAGGATCTGGCGCTGGCCAATCTGGCGCTGGATCAGCTCGGGCTGGCGCGCGCGCTGTTCGCCGCGGCGGGGCTGGACGAGGACCGATGCGCCTATTTCCGCGACGCGCGCGGGTTCCGCAATTGCCTGCTGGTGGAGCAGCCGAACGGCGATTTCGCGCACAGCATCGTGCGCCAGTGGCTGTATTCGGCCTGGGCGCTGCCGTTCTGGACGGCGGCGGCCGGCGCGGCGGACCCGGCGCTGGCGGCGGTGGCCGGCAAGGCCGAGAAGGAAGCCGCCTATCACCTGCGCCATGCGCGCGAATGGCTGGTCCGGCTGGGCGACGGCACCGCGGAAAGCCATGCCCGCGCGCAGGCGGCGCTGGAGCAGCTATGGCCCTTCGCCGCCGAGTTGCTGGACCCGCCGGCGGACCCGGCGCTGCCCGATCCGGCGCCGTTGCGGGCGGCGTGGGAGGCGACGGTTTCGGGCACGCTCGCGCGGGCCACGCTGACGCGGCCGGCGGCCGGCTGGCCGCGCATCGGCGGGCGGGAAGGACGTCATTCCGAGGCGTTCGGCAAGATGCTGGCCGAGATGCAGTCGCTGGCCCGCGCCCATCCCGGGGCGGTGTGGTGAGCGACGATCGCCTGGCCCGCGCGCGGGCGGCGGCGGCTTCGGTGGAGGACCCCGAACTGCCGGGCCTGACCATCGCCGAACTCGGCCTGCTGCGCCGGGTGGAGGACCGGGACGGCGTGATCGCGGTGACCTTGACGCCGAGCTACACCGGCTGTCCGGCGATGGCGGTGATCGGCTGGGAGGTCACCGCGGCGATCGAACGCGCCGGGCTGGGCCCGGTGATGGTGCGGACGGAACTGGCGCCGGCCTGGGGCACCGCGGCGATTTCCGAGGCAGGTCGGGCCAGCTTGCGCGCCATGGGGATTGCCCCACCCGGGGAGCGTGCCTGTCCGCGCTGCGGGAGCGCGCGCGTGGAGACGCTGGCCGAATTCGGCGCCACCGCCTGCAAGGCGCTGTGGCGCTGCCAGGACTGCCGCGAGCCGTTCGAGGCGTTCAAGAC
>JAKBCO010000051.1:0-1770 GCA_021807785.1 Pseudomonadota bacterium | reverse complement strand
GCCTATCGCCCGCGCGCCAGCCGCCGTTCGTACCATTGCGCGGCCATGGTGGAGGGAAACAGCAGCGCGAAATACACCACCGCCACCACGGTATAGAGTTCCAGCGGACGATAGGTGGTCTCGGCGATCGAAGTGCCTTGATAGAGCAGGTCCGGCACCGCGATGACCGAGACCAGCGAGGTGTTCTTGAGCTGGGTCACCGACTGGTTGACGAAGGGCGGGATCATCCGCCGCACCGCCTGCGGCAGGATCACCAGCCGCATCACCTGCCAGCGGGACAAGCCCAGCGCGCGGGCGGCGTCCCATTGCCCGCGCTCGATCGAGACGATGCCGCCACGGAATATCTCGGCATAGAACACGCCGGTATAGAGCGAGAGCACCGTCATCGCCGCGACATCGGCGGGGATCTGGATGTGCAGCAGCACCGGCAGCGCGTAGTAGAACCACACGATCTGCACCAGCAGCGGCGTGCAGCGGAAGATTTCGGTGAGCGCGATCAGCGGCGCGTTGACCAGCGCCGAGCGGGTGAGCCGGCCGAGCCCGATCAGCAGACCGATAATAAGCCCGAGCGTCACCGAGCCGAAGGTGTAGAGCAGCGTGATCTCGGCGCCACGCACCAGCAGCGGCGCGTAGCGCAGGACCGGGGCGAAGTCCCACTGGTAGGCCATCGCCCCGGCGGGGTCAGAAGCTCAGCGCGGGCGGGATCTGCGACGGCTTCACCCCTTCCACCGCGAGCCCGGCGATGATGTCGGCGCGCATGGTGCCGATGCCGCGGTTGAAATCCAGCCAGGCGTTCAGCACGTCGCGGAAGCGGTTGTCGGATTCCTGCTGGATGCCGAGGCAGGAGGGCAGCGCCACCTGCGGCTGGTCGAGCAGGTGATAAGGCCCGAGCGCCGGGTTCTTGCCCACCGCGGCGAGCCCCAGCAGCGCCGCCAGGATCACCACATCGACCCGCCCCGATTGCAGCGCGAGCAGCGCCTGGTCCTGCTGCGCGAAGCCGACATGGCGTGCCTTGGGCGCGAAGCGCTTGGCCACGGTTTCGTGCAGGGAGCCGATATCGTAGCCGATGCGCAGGTTGGGCTTGTCGATGTCGGACCAGGTCTTCGGGTTCAGGCCGTGCTTCGCCAGGCACCCGAAGGGATGGATGATCATCGGATGGGTGAAGCGGATCGCCAGCGCGCGTTCGGGGGTGGGGTTGAGCGCGAAGCTCATGTCGATCTTGTTGCTCTGGATATCCAGCACCGCGGTGCCCCAGGTGGCCTCCACGTATTCCACCTTGGCACCGAAGATCTTGGCGATGCTCTCGGCCATCGGCACGCAGGCGCCCTGCCATTTCCCGGTGGTGAGGTCCTTGCTGAAATAGGGCAGCGCGCCGGAGATGCCGGCGATGCGCAGGACCTTGGTGCGGGTGACGCGCTGGAAGGTGCTTTCGGCCGTGCCGGCGGCGCGGGCGGAGGTGGCGAGCGCGGCGGCGGGCAGCAGGGCGGCGCCGGCGGCGAGGCCTCGGCGACTGACGCGGTTGGGCATGGGGGGCTCCCTGTTCCGAGATGTGGGAGCGTAGGGCGGGGTTGCCGGCGGGGGAAGGGGTTTCCGAGGCACGGCGACCTGCCCCCCGGCCGGGGGAATCGGGTGAGCGCGCCCCCTCGTCATGGCCGGGCTTGACCCGGCCATCCCCCCGAGCACCTGCCCGCCCCGCGCCGCCGTCTCCCCGGACCCCAAACTAAAATCCCCTCCCACAAGACAATCTTCTTGACACCCCACCTCTGTTCG
>JAKBCO010000050.1 GCA_021807785.1 Pseudomonadota bacterium | reverse complement strand
GCATGGCCTCCTCCCGCCTGCCGGGCAAGCCGCTGGCCGATATCGGCGGGCAGCCGATGATCCTGCGCGTTCTGCGCCAGGCCGAGGCCGCCGGCATCGGCCCGGTCGCGGTGGCCTGCGGCGAGGCCGCCATCGCCGATGCCGTCAGCGCCGCCGGCGGGCGTGCCGTGCTGACCGATCCCGATCTGCCGTCCGGCTCCGACCGGGTCTTCCAGGCGCTGGGCCGGCTGGACCCGGAGGGATGCCACGACGTGGTGGTCAACCTGCAAGGCGACGTGCCCACCATCGATCCGGCGGTGATCCGCGCCGCGCTGGCCCCGCTCGATGACCCCGGCTGCGACATCGGCACCCTGGTCGCGCCGATCGCTGACGCGGCCGAGGCCGCCACCCCGTCCTTCGTGAAGGCGGCCTGCGGCTTCGCCGAGGGGGCGGCGGTGGCGCCGGCGCTCTATTTCTCCCGCGCCGCCATCCCCTGGGGGGAGGGGCCGCGCTGGCACCATATCGGCATCTACGCCTATCGCCGCGCCGCCCTGGCGCGCTTCGTGGCGCTGCCGGAGAGCCGGCTGGAACGGCGGGAGGGACTCGAACAGCTGCGGGCGCTGGAGGCGGGGATGCGAATCGGCTGCGCGCGGGTGGCGCATGGCCCGTTCGGGGTGGATACCCCGGCGGATCTGGCGCGCGCGCGCGCCCTGGTGGAGGCGGGACGATGACCGGGCCGATCGCGTTTCAGGGACTGCCCGGGGCCTATTCCGATCTCGCCTGCCGGACCGTCTATCCGGACCTGCCCACCTTGCCCTGCGAGAGCTTCGAGGCGGCCATCGCCGCGGTGCGCGAGGGGCGGGCGGGGCTGGCGATGCTGCCGTGCGAGAACTCGCTCGCCGGGCGGGTGCCCGACATCCATCACCTGTTGCCCGGATCGGGCCTGTTCGTGGTGGCCGAGCATTTCCAGCGGGTCGAGCACTGCCTGCTGGCCCTGCCCGGGGCGCCCGAATCGGGGCTCAGGCGCGCCCATTCGCACCCGGTCGCGCTGGGCCAGGTGCGCCGGTTCCTGCGCGATGCCGGCCTCACGCCGGTGGTGGAGGCCGATACCGCCGGCGCGGCGCGGCTGGTGGCGGAGTGGGGCCGGCCGGAGGAAGCGGCGATCGCCTCGTCCCTCGCCGCCGAGATCCACGGGCTCGCGATCCTGCGCCGCAATGTCGAGGACGAGGCGCACAACACCACCCGCTTCTACGTGATGGCGCCGCGTCCGCGCGTGCCGGCGCCTTCCGACGGGGCGATGGTTACCACCTTCGTCTTCCGCGTTCGCAACGTGCCGGCGGCGCTCTACAAGGCCCTGGGCGGATTCGCCACCAACGGGGTGAACATGACCAAGCTGGAAAGCTACATGCTGGAAGGCGCGTTCACCGCCACCCAGTTCCTCTGCGATGTTGATGGCCACCCGGACCAGCCGGCGCTGCGGCGGGCGCTGGAGGAGCTGTCGTTCTTCTCCTCCGAGGTGCGGGTGCTGGGGGTCTATCCGGCGGCGCCGTTCCGGCTGGCGCAGGCGGACGGCCGGTAGCGCGGACTATTTCTGCCGCCAGGGGAGCCCGGAGGCTTTCCAGCCGCTGACGGTGCCGCGATGGCCGACGGCATCCGGCGGTCCCTCGAACCCGTCGGCGACGTTATAGGCGGCGGTGTAGCCGGCCGCCTGCGCCGCCCGCGCCGCCGCCAGCGACCGCCCGCCGGTGCGGCAGATGAAATAGAGGTGGTGATCGGTGGTCAGCCCGGCCTCGGCCAGGTGCTGGGTGAAGGCGGGGTTGACCGCCATCGCGGGGTAGATCTGCCAGGGGATCAGCACCGCCTGCTTGCCGGCGGAAACCAGGTCGGGCAGGCCGACGAAGTTCCATTCCGCGTCGGTGCGCACGTCGATCAGCTGGGCCTGCGGGTCACTGCGCAGGGCTTCCCATGCGGCCTGGGGCGGGACATCTTCGACCATCGGGCACTCCTTGAGGGAACGGGCGATGACAGAAGCCTATCACGGCGCATCCTGGCAAGCCGGGCTGGAAGCGGCGATCGGGCAGACGCCGCTGATCCGGCTGCGCCGCGCCTCCGAGGCGACCGGCTGCACCATCCTGGGCAAGGCTGAGTTCATGAACCCCGGCGGGTCGGTCAAGGACCGCGCCGGCCTCTACCTGATCGCCGATGCCGAGGCGCGCGGCGTGCTGGCCCCGGGCGGGACGGTGGTGGAGGGCACCGCGGGCAATACCGGCATCGGCCTGACCCTGGTGGCGAACGCGCGCGGCTACCGCGCGGTGATCGTGATGCCGGAGACGCAGTCGCGGGAGAAGATCGAGTTCCTGCGCATGATCGGCGCCGATCTGCGGCTGGTGCCGGCGAAGCCCTATCGCGACCCCGGCAATTACGTTCATGTCTCGCGTCGGCTGGCCGAGGAGATGGGGGCGTTCTGGGCCAACCAGTTCGACAATCCGGCCAACCGCGAGGGGCACCGGACTGGCACCGGGGCGGAGATTTGGGCCCAGACCGGCGGGCGGATCGATGCCTTCACCTGCGCCTGCGGCACCGGCGGCACCCTGGCCGGGGTGGCGCTGGCGCTGAAGGCGCGGCGCGGGGAGGTGCGGGTGGTGCTGGCCGATCCGGAAGGCTCGGCGCTCTACGAGTGGGTCAAGGGCCGGGAGATGACGGTGACGGGGAGTTCGATCACCGAAGGCATCGGCCAGTCGCGGGTGCCGGGCAATCTGGAGGGCGCGCCGATCGACGATGCCGAGAAGATCCCCGACGCCGAGGCGCTGGAGCAGATCTACGACCTGCTGATCCACGAGGGGCTGTCGGTCGGCACCTCCTCGGGGATCAACATCGCCGCCGCGGTGCGGGTGGCGAAGGCGCTGGGGCCGGGGCACACGGTGGTCACCGTGCTGTGCGACGGCGGGGCCCGCTATCAGTCCAAGCTGTTCAACCCGGCCTTCCTGCGGGAGAAGGGGCTGCCGGTGCCGGCCTGGCTCGCGGGGTAGGTCATAGCGCCTCCGCGGTGCCGAGGATGGTGGTGGCCTGGGCCGACAGCACGCCGCCGTTGCCATGCGCGATCGCGGTGTGGATGCCGGGAACCTGACGCTCGCCGGCTTCCCCGCGCAGCTGCTGGACCGCCTCGATCAGCAGGAACAGCCCGTACATGCCGGGGTGGCAGAACGACAGCCCGCCGCCGTTGGTGTTGACCGCGAGCCGCCCGCCCGGGGCGATGGCGCCGCCGGCGACGAACCGCCCGCCCTCGCCCTTCGGGCAGAAGCCGAGGTCCTCCAGGAACAGGATCGTATTGATGGTGAAGGCGTCATAGAGCATCGCCAGCCCGATCTCGCGCGGGGCGAGCTTCGCCATCCGATAGGCCGCGGCCCCCGAGGCCACCGCGCCGGTCACCGTCAGGTCGGGCATCGAGGAGATGGAGGCATGGGTAATCGACTGCCCGCAGCCCAGCACATAGACCGGCTTGCGGCGCAGCGCGCGGGCGCGCTCCGGCGCGACCACGATCAGCGCCCCGCCGCCATCGGTGACCAGGCAGCAGTCGCGCACGGTGAACGGGTCGCTCACCTTGCGGGCGGACAGCACGTCGGCGATGGCGAGCGGGCGGCGGTCCCAGGCGGCCGGGTTGCGCTGCGCCCAGGCGCGCGCGGCCACCGCCACCTCCGCCAGGTGCTCGCGGGTGGTGCCGAACTGGTGCATGTGGCGGGAGGCGGCGAGCGCGTAGGCGGTGGCCGGCAGGAACGGGCGGAACGGGGTCTCGTAGGGGTTGTATTCGCGCACGCTGGCCTGCTTGCGGCCGACCGTGCGCTGGGTGCTGCCATAGGCGATGGCGGCGACCGAGCAGAGCCCGGCGTCGATGGCGGCGAGCGCGTGCGCCACATGCACCTCGAAGGACGAGCCGCCGACGATGGTGGAGTCGGTATAGGCGTCGGGCAGGCCGAGATATTCGGCGAGCGACATCGCCGAGGTGCGGGCCTGGGTGGTGGCGCAGAAGAGGCCGTCCACGTCGGCGAGCCGCAGCCCGCAGTCATCCAGCGCGCGGGCGATGCCCTGGGCCATCAGGTCGATCGGCGACATCTGCGCGGCGACCGCGCCGAGGTCCGAGCAGGCGACGCCGGCGATGGCGGCACCGCCGCGGGGAAGCCCGCTCATGCCCCGGCCTCCGCCGGGAAGAAGACGGCGCAGGGGGGTTCGTCGCCGCCCGGGCGGTGCGGACGGAAGCGGACGCGCAGGCCGATGCGCACGGCTTCGGGGGGGATGTCCTCCACCCGGCTCATCATGCGGAAGCCTTCGTCGAGGTCGATCAGCGCGACGTTGTAGGGTTCGCCCTGCTGGGGATGGACCACGGTGGTGGCGTGGACGGTGCCGAGGCCGGAGGCGTGGTGCCAGCTCAGCGCCGCGCCGGTGCGCGGGGCGATGAGGCGCGGGTAGAACACCGCCGCGCCGGTTTCGCCGTCGCGCTGGAAGGCCAGGATGCCCTGGTCGAGATAGTCCTGGTAGGTGGTGAGCGGCGAGGCGTCCATCGCGAGTCCCTTCGATTGCCGTGGGCATTTGTCCATGGCGGCGGAGGGGCGGCAAGGGTGTCGGAAGGTCGGGCGCTCACGCCGCCGCGGCGGAGGAACGCGCCTCCCGCGTCGGGTACGGCTGGATCAGTACATCTGCCAGCATATCGAGAAGCCGGGTCAGGCGGCGGATCATCGGCAGCGTCAGCGCGCGCCGCCGGTTGAGCACCTCGGCCACCCGCGCCCGGCTGCCGATCGCCGGTTCGAGGTCGCGCCGGCCGAGCTGCTTCTGCTCCATCATGAACAGGATCGCGCCGATCGGATCCGGCGCCGCGATCGGGATGTGCGCCGCCTCGTAAGCCTCGATCAAGGTCGCCAGAACATCGAGCCGGTCGCCTTCCGGCGTGTCCTTCCTCGCCTCCATCAGGGTCGCAGCCTCGGCGAGCGCCGCCTGATGGTCGGCCTCGGTCCGGATCGGACGCACATCCATCACCGCATGAAAGGCGGGCTCCCGCCTTTCATAGGGTCTGAGCATCGATCTCATCGTACTCCCGATGGGTGCCGACGAAGCGCACATAGACAACCCCATAGTGACAATTGGTCCATGCCACCAAGCGGTACTTGTTGCCGCCGATATCGAGCACCAGCGGCCGTCGCGCAGAATGTCCGCGCTGCCGAACATCCGCTTGACCGCCGGCGGATCGGTCCATCGCGCCGCCTTGACAGCCTTCACCCTGCTCCGCAGCGGCGGCTCAGCGTTGCGGCAGGCCGGCTGATCCCAGAATGCCTTCAGCGTGCCCACGGCGATGATCCGCATGGGCGATCAGACCCGCTCCCGCCACGGGAGCAGCTCCTGTTTCCTCCAATTCCCGACCTTGACGCTCGGAAATTGCCGGGGCATCACTCACGCATCCTTCGCTTGGAATGCGCCATGCCCCTGCCGCCCGCCTCCGCCGCCGCCCGGGCCTTCATCGCCCTCGCCGGGGCCGGTGCGTGGCGAGGCCGCATCGCCGCCCTCGCCGCCGAGGCCTCCGCCGGCCGCCGCCAGGGCCAGGCCCTGCGCCAGCGCCATCTGGCCGAGCTCACCCTCGCCCGGCTGGCCCGCCCCGGCGCCGCGCCGCTGCCGTGGGAAGCGCGCATCGCCGCCCTGGCCGGGCGGATCGCCGCCCTCGCCCCCGGCTTGCCCGCCGCCGGTCGCGCCCGGCTGGATGCCGCCCTCGCCGCCGCCCTCGCCGGCGAGGCCACGCTGATCCCGCTGCTGCACCTGGCTCATACCGCGCATCGCCACCGCGCCCGCGGCTTCGCGGTCCGCTTCGCCGGCCTCGCCGACGGCGCCGGGTTCGACCTGCTGGCCGAGCGCGACGGCGCGGCGGTGGAGATCGTCTGCGACGTGGTCTCGGCCGAAGCCGGCCGGCTGGTGCCGCGCGCCGACTGGCTGCGGCTGGCGGACGGGATCGACGCCGAGCTGCAGACCTGGCTCGCCGCCCATCCCGGCCGCTACCTGTTGAAGATGACCCTGCCGGAGGCGATGTCCCCGGCGGCCCTGCACGCGCGCATCCGTGCCATGCTGGCAGGCAGGCCGGGGGTGCATCAGGACGCCGCGGTGGCGCTGCGGCTGGACCCGCTGCTGCTGGCCGGCGCCCAGTCCGCCGCCGCCGCCGCCGCGCTCGCCGCCCTGCGCCAGGAGCTGGGGCCGGAGGCGCATCTGGCGACGGTTGCCGCCGATGGCGGGGTGTTGGTGCTGGCCGCCCGCGCCGGGCGCGAGGATCAGGTGGCGGCGGCCATCCGCCGGCGCATGACCGTGCTCGCTCCGGCCCGGCTGAGCGGGACCCGCCCCGGCATCCTGGCGATGATGGTCGAGGATACCGACCGCGGCGAATGGCGGGGGCTGCGCGAGCGGCTGGAGCTCGAGGGCGAGGCACGGCAGTTCCTGACCTACCCGGAGGCGCGTCAGGTGGCGGCGGTCTCCTGCGTTTCGCGGCTGGAGCTGCTGGGGCTGGAGCCGCCGGATGCGGCCGAGGGCGGGGAGCTGCGCTTCCGCAACCCCGCTCACCCGGCGGCGCGGCTGGCCGCGCTGGCGCCGGCGCTGGCCTCGATGGCCTGATCCCCTCCGGCGGGGCGGCGCAAGAGCTGGCGCAGGGCGTGCTCGGCGCGGGTCATCGGCGTTGGGCGCTGGATCAGGAGATAGGCGAATTCGGGCCCCGGCCGGCCGAGGCTCGCCTTGTAGCGCGCAGCCCCGGCGAGAAAATCATAGACCGCGCGGCCGGCCTCGGCGTGGCGGGCGATCGCCAGCGCGTGGCAGACCAGCCCGGGTTTCAGCCGCGGATCGGGATCGAAGCGAAAGCCGCTGACGAAGGCCATGACGTGATCGCCCTCGATCAGGTTGAGCAGATAGCCGAGCTCCCGCGCCCCGGCGGTCACGCGCAGCAGCTCGACCCGGCCATCCGGCACGCCGCCGGCCACCAGCCGGCGCTGGAAGCGGGCGAAGAACGGGAACGCCCAGCCGCCCGGCTCGCCGCGCGCCTGCCATTGCGCCTGGTGCAGCGCGGCCAGCGCGTCCAGCCAGCGGAGGGCGGTCGCGGCGTCGGCGGCCGGGGTGGCGGCGAGGGGGCCGCGGGCGGCGTAGCCGCGCAGCGCCCGGCGCAGCTGCTGGCGGGTGTTGGCCGACAGCAGGGCGGGAAAATCCCCCGCCGCCCGCACCGCGGCCAGGTCCACCCGCCAGGATGGCTTGCGCGCCGGGCGCTGCACCAGCATCCCCGGTGGAACGAGGCGAGCCTCCGCCTCCGCCAGGGTGGCGACGATGTGCAGCTCGTCGCAGCGCCGCCCCGCCAGCCGCGCGGGGCCGAGCAGGAAGGCGACCGCCGCCGCCTCGATCTGGCCGTCATGGGCGCGATCGACCAGGAAGCCGTTATATTCTACCGCGATCACGTCCTGCCCGCGGACCCCGGTGCTGTGCAGCATGGCGCCGTGGACGCGGATCAGCCCGGCCTCCACCCGGTGGCGGGGTACCACCACGCCGAGCAGCACGGTCTGTCCGCCGATGCGCCCTTCCAGCACCGGCGGGATGGTGCCCAGGGTCTCTAGCCAGGCGCCGATCCAGGCCCAGGAGAGGAAGAACCGCGGCGCCGCGCGCGCTTCGAGCGCCCGCCATTGTTCGCCGAGCGCGGGCAGCGGCAGGTCCGTGCGCAGCGCGAACTCCGGCCCGTTCATCGCCGCGGGCGGGGGCTGGACGGTCCGGCGCGGCGGGAGTGGAATGGCCCCGCCGATCCGGGGGGAGATGCCATGACGCTGGAGATTCGCGCCGTCGATCCGGTGAGCCGCCCCGCCTTCGCGGGGGTGGTGACCGGGGTGGACCTGACCCGCCCGCTGTCGGCCGGGACGGTGGCGGCGATCGCGGCCGGGATGGACCGGTTCGCGGTGCTGGTGTTTCCGGACCAGCTTCTGGATGACGCGCAGCAGAAGGCGTTCGCGGTCAATTTCGGCCCGCTGGAACAGGCGACCGGCGATCTGGCGCAGGGGGCCGAGCGGCGGCTTGCGATGGACGTCAACGACATCTCCAACCTGGACCGCGAGGGCCGGGTGCTGGCGCGGGAGGATCGGCGCCGGCTGTTCGGCCTGGGCAATCGTTTGTGGCATTCCGACAGTTCGTTCAAGCCGACGCCGGCGAAATACTCGGCCCTGTCGGCGCGGGTGATTCCGGCTGCGGGGGGGAATACCGAGTTCGCCGACATGCGCGCCGCCTATGACGCCCTGGATGACGCCACCAAGGCCGAGGTCGAGGGGCTGGTCTGCGAACATTCCCAGCTGTTCTCGCGCGCCACGCTGGGGTTCGATGATTTCACCGAGGACGAGCGCCGCCGCTTCGCCCCGGTGCCGCAGCGGCTGGTGCGGCGCCATCCGGTGACCGGGCGGCGCTCGCTGTTCCTTGCCTCGCACGCGGGCGCGATCCGCGGCTGGCCGATGCCGGAGGCGCGGGCGTTCCTGCGCGACCTGACCGAACACGCGACCGAGCGGCGGTTCGTGTATGCGCATGTGTGGCGGCCGTGGGATCTGGTGATGTGGGACAACCGGGTGACCATGCACCGGGCGCGGCCGTTCGATGCGCGGGAGGTGCGGGACATGCACCGGGTGACGGTGGCCGACGTGGCGCCGACATTGGAGCAGGCGGCATGATCAAACTCGTCTCCCTGCTCACCCGCCGCCCCGAACTCACCCACGAAGAGTTCGTCCGCCACTGGCGCGACATCCATGGCCCGCTGGCACTGGCGGTGCCCGGCGTCCGCCGCTACGTGCAGTCGCACATCCGCGGCACCCGCACCCGCGCCGATATCCCCGAGACCGCGCTCGAGATCGACGGCATCGCCGAGCTCTGGTACGACGACGAGGCGGCTCTGGCCGCCTCCGCCGCCAGCCCGGAGGCGCGCGCGCTCTATGCCGACGGGGCGCTGTTCATCGGCCGCATCAAGACCTACCTGATCGACGAGCAGATCATCATCCCGCCGGAATGACCGCGGCCTCGTGCCAGGTGGCCAGCGCGGCCAGCAGCATCGCCGCCTGCACCATTGCGCAGAGCCCCACGCAGCCGGGCCAGCCGAACCGGTGCCACAGCCCCGCCGGCGCCACCCCGCCCAGGCTGCCGCCAATATAATAGACCATCACGTAGAGCCCCACCGCGGTGGACTTGGCCCGCCGCGCGGCCTCGCCGATATAGCCGATCGCCAGTGCGCCCTCCACGAAGGCCGCCGCCGCGAACAGCGCGAGTCCGACGACGATGGTGGGCAGGGAGTCCACCAGCGTCAGCCCCAGCCCCGCCACGCCGGCCAGCGTGGCGCCCGTCAGGGTCGCCCGCCGCCCCACCCGCACCGCGAGCCGCGTCGCCACCGGCGTCGCCACCATCCCCGCCAGATAGACCACGAAGATCGAACCCAGCCCGGCCGGCCCCAGCCGGAATGGCGGCGCGGCGAGCAGGAAATTGGCATAGGTGAAGGCGGCCACGATCACGAACAGCACCCCGAACCCGACCGCGAAGGTGCCGAGCAGGCGCGGGTTGCGCAGATGCTCGGCGAAACCCTGGAAGGTGGCGCGCCAGCCGCGCACCGCGCGGAACCGGCGCTCGCGCGGCAGCAGCACGCCCACCCCCACGGCGGCAACCAGGGTGCAGCCGCCCAGCACGTAGAACGCCGCCCGCCAGCCGAACCATTCCGCCGACCAGCCGGCCAGGAAGCGGCCGAAGAATCCGGCGAAGATGGTGCCGGACGAATAGGTGCCGGCCAGCCGGATGGTCTCGGCACCCTCGGTCTCGTCGGCGATATAGGCGATGGTGACGGCGAAGACGAACGGCAGCAGCAGCCCCTGGACGAAGCGCCAGGCCAGCATCGCGGCGAGACTGCCGGAGAGGCCGATCATCAGCGTGGGCGTCACCAGCCCCCAGATCGCCGCCACGATCAGCCGCTTGCGCCCCAGCATGTCGGAGACCGAGCCGACCAGCGGGGCCATGATCGCCACCGCCGAGGTGGTGGCGGTGATGGTCAGCCCCGCCGCTGCCGGGGGCACGGCGAAGCTCGCCGCGATCAGCGGCAGCACCGCCTGGATGGAATACATGTTGAGGAAGGTGATGACCCCGGCCAGCGCCACGCCGGCGGTGCGGCGTCTCGCCCAGGGACTGTCCGGGGTGGGCTCCGCCGCGTGCGCTGCCTGGGTCAGAATCGTCGCTCGAACACCGTGACCACGTCGCCCGGGGACAGGGCGGCGTCGCGTCCGGCCCTGGCCGTCAGCGCCCCGCCATGCCTGGACCGGACCACTTCAGCATAGCCGGTGACGGCGCGATAGGTGAAGCCGCCGGCCTCGGCCACCGCGGTCAGGACGGTCATGCCGGGCTGGTAGGGGAAGGCGCCGGGCTTGTGCACCTCCCCCAGCACGAACACCGGGCGGTAGCGCAGGACTTCCACCGCGACCGAGGGCGCGCGTTCGAGGCCCGCCGCCTTCAGGGCGTACTCCAGCGCGCGGGCGAGGCCCGACGCGGTGAAGCCGGCGGCGTGGAAGCGGCCGAGCAGGGGCAGTTCGATGTCTCCGGCCCCGGAGATGCGGAAATCCCCGTCCAGCGCCGGGTCCGCCACCGTCAGCAGGCGCAGCTTGTCGCCCGCGCCCAGCCGGTAGGGGCCGGCCGGGGCTTGCGGCAGCGGCGGCAGGCCGGCCCCCGGGGCGCAGGCGGCGAGCGGGAGCAGCAGCAGCAGGGCGAGGGCGCGGCGCATGGGTGCAGGATCGCGCACGCGGTTGTACGAAGGGTTAACGGTGCCCGGTTTGCGCGCGGGCGTCCGGTGGGGCACCCTGCCTCGCGGGATCAGGGAGAAATCGCCATGCCGGTGCTGCAACACGGGGCGGTGCGCATCCGCTACGAGGAGGCCGGCGCGGGGGTGCCGCTGCTCATCCTCCCCGGCGGCGGCCTCCACGCCACCATCGACTACGTGACCGGCACCGCGCCGTTCGACGCCATCGCCAGCCTCCGCGACGCGTATCGCTGCATCGCCACCGATCTGCGCAACGCGCCGCGCGGGGGATCGGCGGGTCCGCTCGAGATCGACCGGCCATGGGATGCGTTCACCGACGACCAGCTGGCGCTGATGGACCATCTCGGCATCGATCGGTTCCTGGTGCTGGGCTACTGCATCGGCGGGCCGATGATCTGGAATCTGCTGAAGCGCGCGCCGGGGCGGGTGATCGCCGCGGTGCTCGCCCAGCCCAGCGGCTTCCGCCCGGAGCAGCCGGACCTGTTCTATCAGAACAATATCGCCGGCTGGGCCCCGGCCCTCTGCGCGGCGCGCCCTGAGATCACCATGGAGATGGCCGCGGCCTTCCTGACCCGGATGTATCGCGAGCGGGCCGATTTCGTGATGACGGTCAGCCGCGACTTCGTACGCGGATGCCAAACGCCGGTGCTGATCCTGCCCGACGATATCCCCGCCCACCCCTACGCGGTGGCGATGGAGTCCGCCCGCCTCGCCCCCAACGCCCAGGTGAGCCTCTATCCGTGGAAGGAGCCGAAGGAGCATGTGCCGCTGGCGGTGCGGCATATCCGCAGCTTCCTGCGCGCCTATCGCGACGGGGGGTAGGGCCCGCGCGGCCCGGCGGCGGTTGCCCACCCGGCGCGGCGCCGTTATGTCTCCGCCGCCCTTTCCCGGACCTCGCGCCTGCCCATGCCTCGCATCGTGATGAAATTCGGCGGCACCTCGGTGGCCGACCTCGACCGCATCCGCGCCGTCGCCCGCCGGGTGAAGCGCGAGGTCGATGCCGGCAACGAGGTCGCGGTGGTGGTCTCGGCGATGGCCGGTACCACCAACCAGCTGGTCGCCTGGTGCCAGGCGCTCTCGCCCCTGCACGACGCGCGCGAGTATGACACCGTGGTCGCCACCGGCGAGCAGGTGACCACCGGGCTGCTGGCGATCGCGCTGCAGGAGATCGGCGTCGAGGCCCGCTCCTGGCAGGGCTGGCAGATCCCGATCCGCACCGACAACGCGCATGGCAAGGCGCGCATCGCCGAGATCGACGGCGCCGCGCTGATCCGGCGCATGGGCGCGGGTCAGGTGGCGGTGGTGGCCGGGTTCCAGGGCATCGCGCCGACCGGGCGCATCACCACCCTCGGCCGCGGCGGGTCGGATACCTCGGCGGTCGCGCTGGCCGCCGCGCTGCGCGCCGATCGCTGCGATATCTACACCGATGTCGATGGCGTCTATACCACCGATCCGCGCATCGTGCCCAAGGCCCGCAAGCTGGCCCGCATCAGCTACGAGGAGATGCTGGAACTGGCCTCGGTCGGCGCCAAGGTCTTGCAGACGCGCAGCGTGGAACTGGCGATGAACGAGCATGTGCGGGTGCGCGTGCTCTCGAGCTTCCTGGACGCGCCGGATGACGGCACCCTGGGCACCCTGGTCGTGGACGAGGAGGAAATCGTGGAAAAGGAGACCGTCTCCGGCATCGCCTACTCGCGCGACGATGCCAAGGTGACCTTGCGCCGGGTGCCGGATCGTCCGGGGATCGCCGCCGGGGTGTTCGGATTGCTGGCGGACCGTGCCATCAATGTCGATATGATCGTGCAGAACATCGCCGCCGACGGCACCACCGACCTCACCTTCACCGTGGGCAAGGCGGATCTGGCGCGGGCCCAGGCGGTGCTGGCCGAGCTGGCGCCCACGATCGGCTTCGCCGGCATCGACACCGACACCAACGTGGCCAAGATCAGCGTGGTGGGGGTGGGGATGCGCAGCCACGCCGGCGTCGCCGGCACCATGTTCCGCGCCCTCGCCGACAAGGCGATCAATATCGAGGTGATCTCGACCTCCGAAATCAAGGTGAGCGTGCTGATCGCCGCCGAATACACCGAGCTCGCGGTGCGCGCGCTGCATACCGCCTATGGCCTCGATGCCGGCTGATCTCGACACGCTCTGGGGCCGCGGTCGGGACTTCCTCGGCTGCGAGCTCGCCATCATGGGCGGAGCGATGAGCTGGGTGAGCGAGCGCCACCTGGTCGCCGCCATTTCCAACGCCGGCGGCTTCGGGGTGATCGCCTGCGGGGCGATGACGCCGGCGCTGCTCGAGGCCGAGATCGCCGCCACCCAGGCGCTGACCGACCGCCCGTTCGGGGTGAACCTCATCACCATGCACCCCGACCTCGACGATCTGGTGCGGGTCTGCCTCGCCGCCCGGGTGGGGCATGTGGTGCTGGCCGGCGGCATTCCGCCCGGGGCGGCGGTGCGCGCGGTCAAGGATGGCGGGGCGAAGCTGATCGCCTTCGCCCCGGCGCTGGTGCTGGCGCGCCGGCTGGTGCGCTCGGGGGCGGATGCGATCGTGATCGAGGGGTCGGAGGCGGGCGGGCATATCGGTCCGGTCTCGCTCAACGTCCTGGCGCAGGAGATCCTGCCGCATCTGCGCGAGGTGCCGGTGTTCGTCGCCGGCGGCCTCGGCCGGGGGGAGGCGATCCTGGGCTATCTGGAGATGGGTGCCGCCGGCGCCCAGCTCGGCACCCGCTTCGCCGCCTCGGCCGAATCGATCGCCCATCCGAACTTCAAGCAGGCCTTCATCCGCGCCAATGCGCGCGATGCGCTGCCCTCGGTGCAGCTCGACGCGAGGTTCCCGGTCATTCCGGTGCGCGGGCTGGTGAATGCCGGCACCGACCGCTTCATGGCCCATCAGGCCGACGTGATCCGCCGCTTCCAGGCCGGCGAACTCGGCAAGGAGGCAGCCCAACTCGACATCGAGCGGTTCTGGGCCGGCGCGCTGCGCCGCGCGGTGATCGATGGCGATGTCGAGCACGGCTCCGTCATGGCCGGCCAGTCGGTGGGCATGGTGAGCGGCATCCAGACGGTGGCGGAGATCCTGGCCGAGCTGGTCGGGCAGATGCGCGCGGTGCTGGCCGCGCGGGCCTAGCGGCGCCGTGGCGGAGCCGCCGCCCCGCCGGCTGCTCGCCCAGCTGCGCGAACTCATGGCGCGCGGCGCGGCGCCGCTTTCCGCGGTGGCGCGGCTGGTCGCCACCGAAATGGTGGCCGAGGTCGCCTCGATCTATGTCGCCCGCCCCGGGGACATCCTGGAACTCGCCGCGACCGAGGGGCTGAACCCCGACGCCGTCGGCCGGACGCGGCTGCGGGTGGGGGAAGGCATCGTCGGCCTCTGCGCCGCCGCCGGGGCGGTGATGAACCTGCCGGACGCGCAGAACCACCCGGGCTTCGCCTATCGGCCGGAGACCGGGGAGGAACCCTATGCCTCCATGCTGGCGGTGCCGGTGCGCCGGGCCGGGCGCATCCTGGGGGTGCTGGCGGTGCAGAACCGCGCCCCGCGCCACTACTCGGCCCCGGAGGTCGAGGAAGCCGAGACGGTGGCGATGCTGCTGGCCGAGTTGCTGGCCCAGGGCGGCGCGGCCCCGACCGCCCCCGAGGGCGTCGGCGCCGCCATGCCGCGGGTCTTCTCCGGCCTCAGCCTTGCCCCCGGCATCCTGCTGGGGCCGGTGGTCACCGCCGGCGGGTTCCGGCTGACCGGCCCGGTGCTGACCGATGCGCCGGAGGCCGAGATCGTCCGGCTGGAAGCCGCCGCCACGCGGATGCGCCGCCGGCTCGACGAGATGCTGGACGACGGGCGGCTGGCGCCCGACGCCGGGGCGTCGCGCGAGGTGCTGGAAGCCTACCGGCTGGTCGCGGAGGACGCCGGCTGGCTGCGCCGGGTGACCGAGATGATCCGCTCTGGCCTCGCCGCCGAGGCGGCGGTGCAGCGGGTGACCGCCGAGCTGCACGAACGGATGCGCCGCATCGCCGATCCGTATCTGCGCGAGCGGCTGGCCGATGTGGAGGACCTCGCCGGGCGGCTGCTGGGCGAGCTCGCCGGCGCCAGCCCGCCAGCGGTGCCGCCGGGCGCGATCCTGATCGCCCGCCGGCTCGGCCCCGCCGAGCTGCTGGACTGGCACGCGCGCGGCATTGGCGGGGTGGTGATCGAGGAGGCGAGTCCGGCCGGGCACGCCGCCATCCTGGCGCGCGCGCTGGGGCTGGCGGCGCTGGGCGGGGTGCGCGGGGCGCTGGCGGCGGCGAACCCCGGCGACGAGGCGGTGCTGGACGCCGACAGCGCCAGCCTGATCCTGCGCCCGGACGAGGACGTGCGCCGCATCTGCCTGCGCGCGGCGGAGACCCGGGCCGCGCTGCTCGCCGGCCAGGCGGGGCTGCGGGCCCGCCCCGCCGTCACCGCCGACGGCACCGGCGTCACATTGATGCTGAATCTGGGGCTGGCGCTCGAACTGGATCAGCTGGACCGCACCGGGGCGGACGGAATCGGGCTGTTCCGCACCGAGATCGCCATGCTGGCGCGCGGTACCATCCTCGATACCGCCGAGCAGGCCGCCTTCTACGCACGGGTGATGGATGCCGCCGGGGTCCGGCCGGTGGTGTTCCGCACTCTCGATCTCGGCTCGGACAAGCTTTTGCCCGGGGACGAGGCGCCGGAGGAGGCCAACCCGGCGATGGGCTGGCGCAGCCTGCGCGTCGGCCTCGATCGGCCGGCGGTGCTGCGCCGGCAGCTGCGCGCGCTGCTGCTGGCCGCCGCCGGCCGGCCGCTCTCCGTGATGTTCCCGATGGTGGCGACGGTCGCCGAGTTCCGTGCCGCCCGCGCCCTGCTGGACGCCGAGGCCCGGCGGGTGCGCCCGGCGCCGGAACGCCTGGAGGTTGGCACCATGCTGGAAGTGCCGGCGCTGGCCTACCAACTCGGGCCGTTGCTGGAGGAGGCGGACTTCCTCTCCATCGGGTCCAACGACCTGATGCAGTTCTTCTTTGCCGCCGACCGCGGATCCCCGGCGCTGGCGGCCCGCTACGATCTGCTGTCGCCGCCGGTCTTCGACCTGCTGGATCAGATCCTCGCCGCGGCCGGGAAGGCCCGGAACGGCCAGGGGGTGCGGGTCTCGCTGTGCGGGGAAGCAGCCGGTCGGCCGCTGGAAGCGATGGTGCTGACCGCGCTCGGACTGACCACCCTGTCGATGCCGGCCTCGGGACTGCTCGCGGTCAAGGCGCTGCTGGCGGGGGTGGACCTTCCGGCCTTCCGCGCCGTGCTTGCCGAACTCCGCCGAACCGCCGCGGGCAGCCCCAGCCTGCGCGACCCGATCCTCACCTGGGCCCGCGACCACGGGCTGACCCCTTGATCGCGGGGCGTATTGGGCGTTGATGGAAGGAAGGCCAGGGGGCGCTGCCCCCTGGACCCCTGCCAGGGGACTGGTCCCCTGGACCCCTCGGACTGGATTCGGAGCGGGAGGGGGGCGTGGCGGGAGCGGGGTAACGGCGGGCGTCA